>DAOTXI010000161.1:0-18524 GCA_034435475.1 Anaerolineales bacterium | reverse complement strand
CAGTTGTACTGCCCGGTCTGCGAGAACACGCCGCTGGACGTTTGCCCCACCGAGGCGTGCCGTCAATGGCGCGAGTTGATCCGTGATATGCTGGCGGAGGGCAAGACCGAGCAGGAGATCAAGGATTACTTTGTGGCGAATTACGGCGCGCGCGTGCTATCCGAGCCGCCGCGCACGGGATTCAACTGGCTCGTTTATATCGTCCCGCCGGTGTTGATCCTGGTCGGGGCGTACATTCTCTTCAACTCCTTCCGGGCGTGGATCAAGCCCAAATCCGCCGAGGCAGGCTCAGGTCAGGAAAAAGAGGCGGGGGCTTCATCCAACGATGATGAGTACATCAAACGTCTGGAAGAGGAATTGAAGAACAGAAAATAATATCCTGAGACCTGACAGGTTTTGGAAACCTGTCAGGTCTTGTTATCGGAGAATGCAATGACAGAGACAACAACGCCAACGAAAAAAAGCGTGCCGCTGTGGGCGCAGATTACCATCTGGGTCTTTCTGGCGGGACTGCTCGCCCTGGTGGGATTCGGTTTGAACAACGCCAGCAACCCCATGGCGGAGATCGGCAAGCCCGTGCCCGATTTCGACCTGGTGTATTTTGAAGGCTACGAATACAACGGCACGGCCGAGATGAAACTTTCGGACCTGCGCGGCAAGATCGTGGTCATCAATATCTGGGCGTCGTGGTGCAAGCCCTGTGAGCAGGAAGCGCCCGAACTCGAAGAAGCCTGGGGTTTATACAAGGATCGCGGCGACGTGGTCTTCATCGGCGTGGATTATGTGGATACGCCCGAAGGCGCCTTTGGCTATTTGAAGAAATTCGGCATCACCTTCCCCAATGCGCCGGATTTACAGTCCACCATCTCCAGCATTTTGAACCGGCAGATGGGCGTGCCCGAAACCTATTTAATAGACCGCGAAGGCATCCTGCGTCAGATCAAGATCGGACCGTTCGCATCCATTGCGGAAATTCAGGCGTTCGTCGCCAGCGCGGAGTAGGGGAAAATGGAACTGGGTTCAGTCTTTCTTATTCTGGCGGTCTTCATCATTGTCGGCATGTACCTGTACGCGCCCTTCATGACCAAGCCGCGCAAACTTTCCACAAGCGAAATGCATGAAGTCTCGGCGTTGAAAGCCGAACGCGACCGCGTCATCAACTCATTGCAGGAATTGGATTTCGACTTCAAACTGGGCAAAATCCCCGAAGAGGATTACCCCGAACAACGCGCTGAATTATTGAAAAAAGGCTCTGAAATTCTGCGCCAGCTCGATGAACTTCAGCCGGTCTACGCCGCGGCGCGCACTGCTGAATCGCGCATCGAAAAAGCCGCCGCCGCCAAACGTGCCGACTCCGCTTCCGATGGCGCGGCATTCAACGACGAAGAGATCGAAGCCATGCTCGCGGCAAGACGCAAACAGCATAAAGGCAAATCCGCGGGGTTCTGCCCATCGTGCGGCAAACCTGTTCTCGCCGCCGATAATTTCTGCCCGTCGTGCGGAAAATCGTTGAAATAATCCGTAATTCGTGATACGTAAAGGGCACGGCGCAAAACGCAATTACGGATTACGTATCACGGATTGTTTTTCTGAGGAATCATGAACTTACGCCACATCATTTTATTAACCCTTGGCACAATTTTTCTCGCCGCCTGCAACATGACTCTCGCGGCAGATGTCACCCCGCCGCCGGGATACGTCCCCCCGACGCCGATGCCCACGCTGGGTCCATTATTCCCGAATCAAGCGCCGGATGTCGAGAACGGCAAAGACATCTACACCGAGAAATGCGCGGCGTGTCACGGCCAAGCCGGTTTGGGTGACGGCGAACAAAGCAAAGACCTGCCCGTTTCGGTCATCCCCATTGGCTTGCCCGAATTCTCGCGCGACGCGACACCCGCGCAATGGTACGCCACCGTCACACAGGGCAACCTCGAACGCTTCATGCCGCCCTTCAACAGCCTGAGCGACCAGGAACGCTGGGACGTTGTCTCGTATGCGCTCACCCTGCACACCACGAACGAACAGGTCGAACTCGGCAAAACCTTGGTCGAGCAAAACTGTGCCGATTGCGGAGAGGCGTTCACAAATCTCGAAATGATGTCGGCTTTATCCGAAGACGATCTCGTCAAACTCATCCGCGAAGGGAGCGCGAATATCCCCGCCTTTGGAAGCGGACTCAGCGATGAGGATGCCTACGCCGCCGCGGCTTATATCCGCACCCTGACATTTGCGGTTCCTCCCCCGCCCGTGGTTGAATCAGCGACCCAGACTCCCGCCGCCGCCGAAGCGGGGACTCCGTCAGCGGAGGGAACGCCCACAGATGGCACACCCCAGGCTCAGGTCACGGAAGAACCGAATACCAGCGTCATCCGCGGCTCGATTGAAAATCAAACCGGCGGGGCGCTTCCATCCGATCTTAAGATCACGCTTCACGGCTACGACCACGGCGCAGACCCCAGCGCCGGACCGACCGAGTTCCTCAACACCCAGGGCGACGTGAACCCCGACGGCTCCTACGCCTTCGACGCCGAACTGGTCGAGGGACAAATTTACCTGACCGAAGTTAAAGTGAACGGCATTGACTATCAATCGGTATTTGCCGTCGTCCCCGCCGATGCGACCGAACTGGTCCTCGAACCGATCATCATCTACCCGACCACGGATGACATCGGCGTCTTGAAAGTGGAGGAACTGCAAATCTTCTTCGACCTTGCAAGCGAAGAGGCGCAAATCTTCTCGGTCTATTTCATCCGCAACGACAGCGACAAAACCGTCACCATCGAAATGAGCGATGGGCAAACCATCCCCTTCATCTCCTTCCCCGAAGGCGCCGCCGGGCTTGGTTACGAAACAACAGACAGCAGCGCCGGGTTCGTCTCGACAGAGAATGGGTTTGCCCTGCCGCCCAGTGAAGAGCCTTACGGTTTGATCGCCTTTGCCTCGATTCCAAAATCGGATGAGATCAAGATCGTCCAGCCCGCCCTGCTCCCCATTGACAGTGTCTCCCTCTACCTGCCTGAAGGCGTGACCGCCGAAGGCGATACGTTGACGGATGGCGGCGTTCAAGCCTTGCAGGGCGCAAACTTCCATATTTACACTGCCTCTCCGATTGAAAAAGACGGCGCTCTCGAATTTACCCTGAGCGGCGAACCCGCCACTGTGACCGAATCGCCAGACATCACCCAGAACCAGACCGTGTTGATCGGTGTCGGCGGGCTGGGCGTTGCGCTCATCGCCGCCGGGGTCTGGATGTACCTGCGCGACCGGAAGAAACTCGATGAAGAAGACGAGGACGACGAAGACACCTTTGAAGATACCGAATCGAACCTGGACGCCATCATTGCCCTCGACGACCTGCACCGCGCCGGAAAGATCAGCGACGAAGCCTATAAAAAACGCCGTGACGAATTGATGGGCGCGTTGAAGAGGAAAGGATGAGACGTAATCCGTGATGCGTAATTCGTAAAGAGATTACGCATCACGGATCACGCATCACGGACTTTTCATGATCGAAGTCAAAAAACTCGTCAAACGCTTTGGGTTGAAGACCATCCTCAAAGGGCTGGATTTCAACGTCCAGCCGGGAGAGTTTGTTGCCCTGCTCGGACCGAACGGCGCGGGCAAGACCACCTTTCTGAGGATTCTCGCCTCCCTCTCCCGCCCGAGCCTGGGAAGCGTCAAAGTGGCGGGATACTCCCTCCCGAACGAATCAGCCAAAGTCCGCGCAAGGCTGGGAGTCGTCTCGCACCTGCCGCTTTTATATCCCGACCTGACCGCCGAAGAAAATCTCGAATTATACGCCCGCATGTACGGAATCTCCAATTACCATTTACGAATTTCCGAAGTTCTAAAAATGGTCGGCCTCGAACCCCGCCGCCGCGACCTCGTCCGCACTTTCTCGCGCGGAATGCAGCAAAGACTCGCAATTGGCAGAGCCGTGCTTCACGACCCGGAGGTTGTCCTCTTCGATGAACCTTATACCGGTCTCGATCAGGACGCTTCGGAAATGCTCGACGAAGTCCTGCGCTCCGTCGCCGCCAAGGGACGGACCCTGGTGATGACCTCCCACGACCTCGCCCGCGCTGAAGACCTCGCCACCCGCTTCGATGTCCTCTCACGCGGAGTCATCGTCGCCTCTGGCACGAAAGACGATTTCAAAAACTCGAACCTGTTGGATTTCTACAGGAAAGCCTTGGAAACCTAAGTTACGGATTACGCATTTCGCAATCCGTGATCCGTAATTCGTAAAACCCTACCCATGACCTCCTCCCCCTCCTTCTTCAAAGCCGCCTTCGCCATTGCGCGCAAAGACCTCGCCGCGGAATTCCGCTCGCGGGAATTACTCTCCGCCATGCTGGTCTTCTCGATGCTGGTCATCCTGATCTTCAACTTCGCCCTGGAACTGAACGTGGATGTCCGCCGGACGGTGACCGCTGGCGTGTTATGGACGACCTTCGCCTTCGCCGGAACCCTCGGCTTGAACCGCTCGATGGCGGTGGAAAAAGACCGCGGCTGTATGGACGGTCTCCTGCTCGCGCCGGTGGATAGGTCCGCGATCTTCTTCGGCAAAGCCATCAGCAACCTGGTCTTCATGCTGGTGGTGGAAGCCATTGTCGTGCCGATGTATGCCATGCTGTACAACGAGACGCGCATCTTCCAATGGGAATTCATCGGCGTGTTACTGCTCGGCTCCATTGGCTACATCTCCGTCGGGACACTGCTCTCGACCATGTCGGTGCAGACCCGCACGCGCGACGTATTGCTGCCGATTCTTTTATTCCCTGTCGCCGTCCCTGTGCTGCTGGCCTCCGTCAAAGCCAGCGGCGCAATCGTGGCAGGGCTTCCTTTTGAAGACTATGTCACCCCATTGAATCTGCTCATCGTCTACGACGTGATCTTCCTCGCCGTCTCGTACATGATCTTCGATTTTGTGGTGGAAGAGTAGTTGACGCTCTCTTGCGTCAACGGGCGCGTAAGAGAACGCGCCCTACGCAGAAACACCTTACATAATCTTCGATTTTGTCGCGCAGGAGTAGGTCTTTTAGAATATCACCCTGAGTGGCGCCTTAACCGCCACGAAAAGTCTCTGGGACAGTCGTAGAGATGCTCACCGCACTGCGGCGCATGTGTCGCTGCCGTTCAGCATGACATTCATGCCAAATGGTCAGAATCCAGCCCCCAGTCAGGAAAGAAGCGCCGAGTCAAAACCTCCAAAATCTACAATTTATTTTTGTCCCCATTTTCAGCCCACGCTTCATTTTTTGTTCTTTAATCGTCAATCTGCAATCATAAATCGTAAATCCAATCAAGGAGTTTATCCATGCAACAAAAACCAATCCTTCTCACCATTCTCGATGTTTTATCAATCGTCGGGCTTGGTATCGCAACCTACTTTGCCCTGGTCTTCGCCCCCACCGAAGCCGTGATGGGCAACGTCCAGCGTGTGTTTTATTTCCATGTCGGCACCGCCTGGGTCGGGCTGGTCGGCTTCATCCTTGCCGCGGTCTCGGGCATTATTTATCTCATCACCAAAGACATGAGATGGGACCGCTTCGAAGTCGCCGCGGTGGAAGTGAGCACCATGTTCTTCTTCATCACCATCGTCCTCGGCTCGATCTGGGCGCGCCCCGCCTGGAACACCTGGTGGACCTGGGACCCGCGCCTGACCACCGCCGCCGTGACGGAACTGATCTACATCGCCTACTTCATGCTCCGCGCCGGGATTGATGAACCGGAAAAGCGCGCGCGCTTCGGGGCAGTCTACACCCTGTTGGGCGGCATCAGCGCCCCGATCACCTTCATGGTCATCCGCCTCTTCCGCACCATTCACCCGGTCGTGGTCGGCAATGCCAGCGCGGCGGCGGAAGGCGGTTTCGACATGACCAGCAATATGCTGACCGCCATGTTCGTCGCCCTGGGCGTCTTCACCATCCTCTTCATTGACCTGATGTGGCACCGCATCCGCATCGGAGGTCTGGAGGAAAAGGTCGAACAACTCAAACTGAAAGTTTCGATGTAAAAGGACAACACAATGGATACCGTTCCGAATACCGACAACTACATGATCGCGGGTTACGTGGTCTCGTTCGTGGTCATGGGCATTTACCTCTTCAGCATGTACGTCCGCAGCCGCAACCTCAAACGCGACCTCGAAACCTACGAGGAGATGGATAAGGAAAAGAAATAGCCCATCCAGCCGTCAAAACTACACAGCCGGGATAATTTTTTCATCCAACGGAGTTCGTTTATAATGATGACGAACTCCGTTTTATTATTCATGATGAACAGCCGGAGGATAAACCGCTTCCTTTTGACTGTGATCGCAATGTTGAACCTGGCGATCAGTTCTGGCTCTGCGCCCGCGTCCGGTTCAAACCCCGCCCCTGATTCTGTATCCAATCCTCCGCCCGGTCCCGACCGGTTCTCGATCATCGCCGTTGAATACCAATCCTACGAATGGGAACTGCTCAAATGGGAAGACCAGAGCGTTGCCTGCAACCTGACGATTGACCACGACGGAATGCCCACGCCAGACGAGGTCTTCCGCGATTGCGGCACGATTATCTATCGCAAGTGGATATCCCAGCCGATGTGCAACCTCAACAATGTAAAAAATTGCGAGGGCTATTACGCGCTGTTGACGGGGACCACGCCGATGGAAAAAGAGATCGCCATGCAATTGCCCGCCGCCAGCGCATGGATCTCGCTTGAGGATTGCGAACCAGTCTACAGCACAGGCACGAATATCTGCGAGAGCAAGCCCACCCTCGTCATCACCGGGCAGGAGCCGCTCCCCAACGAAAGCATCAATCGCATCGAAGGCACATACAATGGACAATCCTTCTTCTGCGAAGACACCGGCGTGTGCAAATTCGGCATTCCCGAAACCGAAGATGAGGGCGTGGAAGTGACCTTCTGGGCGTATTCCACTTATGGAGACAGCAGCCTTGTTTATGAGGCGCAGGTGCGCGTCAAGCAGGTGGATGAAGGCGACCCGGATCAACTCTACTGGTATGTGGACGTTTTATCCTCGCAGTGGCAGGGTGAAGTCAGCGCAACATGTTCCGAGACCTGGGGGGTCTTCCCCCCCGTTGGCGGCGCGCCGGAATGGCTGAGCACCCCCACCGAAGACGAAGACCTGAGCAGCGACATTCCCTACACCTACCTTGCGGCGAATCTGATTTTGCAAGGCATTGTGGATGCGCGCGCCTGCCCCGACGGCGGACTCGCCCCGGGAAATGTCGTCAACCAATGCGGGCTGGAGAAATCACGCGACGCCGTGCGCGAGTGGCAGAACCAGTTCGACGGGCTGATCCTCGATACAGCAAAAGAGACCAACGTCCCTGCCTTTCTGCTGAAGAACCTGTTTGCGCGTGAAAGCCAGTTCTGGCCCGGCATCTTTCAGGGCGCGGCGGATATCGGGCTGGGTCAACTCACCGAAAACGGCGCGGATACCGCCCTCTTTTGGAATAAATCCTTCTTCAACCAATTCTGTCCGCTGGTGATGGATGCGGAAACCTGCGGTCTGGGGTATGCCAATTTGGAAGAAGACCAGCAGGCTGAGTTGAGGCGCGCCCTCGTGGGCAATGTTGACGCAACCTGCGAAGAGTGTCCGCTCGGGCTTGATCTTTCGCAGGCAGATTTCTCCATTGATGTCTTCGCCCATACCCTCATCGCCAATTGCGAGCAAGCCGGACAAGTCGTTTATAACTACACCCTTAACAAACCGGAAATCGCCGCTTCATATGAAGACTTGTGGAAGTTCACCCTCGTTAACTATAACGCGGGCGGGGGCTGTCTCGCCGAGGGAATCAGCGGCGGATTCGCGGCAAACGGGTTGCCGCTTACCTGGGAGACCGTCTCGCCGCATTTTGTGGGAGTCTGCGGGAGTGCGGTGGACTATGTGAACGATATTAGCGGGCAGGTGGGCGAGTAAACAAGTAGACAAGTAGCAGAGGGTTGCAGTGATAACTTCCCGCTGGCAGGGCTGGCGGGAAGTTTTGTTTTAAGCGGGGGTGATTGATTCTAATAAGCAAATCCGATAAGCCGATGTAATGAATATCACTAATAACAATAAGCATTTTGAATAATAATTGTGAAAAATTACACAAAAAAGAGGAAAAGTGAAAACAAAATCGCTTGGCTTCATTTTGGCTGGAATGTTCCTGCTTGCGGCGTGCGCTTCGGCAAAGACGGAAACGCCCGCGCCAGAGTCCCAATCCCCTACAGCGGAGGAGACGCTCACCGCAACAGAATCAGCCGATGCGTCCGGACTGGAAGCGGGAGAATGTATCGCATGTCACACCGACCAACAGCGTCTCATTGACACAGCCGCGCCGGTTGTGGAGGCGGAAGCAGAATCCAAAGGGGTTGGCTGAGGGGGCGATGTGGCTCCGTTGGAGCCCTGGGAGAAAGTCATTGTAGATAACGAAGCCTTTTCGCAGACCGATCACGGCGAGTTGACCTGTATCGAATGTCACGCGGGTGTCAACGTCAATGAAAAGGAAGCAGCGCATGAAGGTTTGATCCCCAGCCCGAGTTCGCAGCCGGAAGAATTCTGCGGCGAATGCCATGAGGAAGAAGTGGCTTCGTACCCGAACAGCCTGCACAACACCCAAGCCGGGTATTGGACGGCGATTAACACCCGCAACGGGGACATCCCCGAAGACCACCCGGCGTTGGAGGAAATGTTCGGCAATCATTGCGCCACCTGTCACACCACCTGCGGCGAATGTCACGTCAGCCAGCCGAAGAACGTGGGTGGCGGTTTGTTTACCGGGCATGTCTTTGAAAAGACCCCGCCCATGACGCGCTCCTGCACTGCCTGTCATGGCAGCCGCGTTGGAAACGAATTTCTCGGAAAGAACGAAGGATTGCCGGGCGATGTCCACTTCCGCGATGCGCGTATGAGTTGTGTGAAATGCCATGAAGGCGCGGAACTGCACGGCATGACGGAATTCACGGCAGGGGCGGATCATCGCTACAGCGGCGGGGAAAGCCCGACCTGCGGCGACTGCCATGCCGATGCCCTGACCGGCGCAGACGGCGTTGAAATGCACGCCCAACACGGCGATGGCGCGGAATTATCGTGTCAGGTCTGCCATTCGGTGACCTACACCAGTTGTGACGGATGCCATGTGGCGGTTAGCGAAACGAGCGGAAATCCCTTCTTTGAAACCGAGGCAACCTACAGCACCTTCCTGATCGGGCGCAACCCCATTCAAAGCGAAGACCGCCCTTACAAGTACGTTCCGGTCAGGCATATTCCGATTGCGCCGACCAGTTATGAATACTACGGCGAAAACCTGTTGACGAATTTCGACTCGCTCTCAACCTGGGAATATGCCACCCCGCACAATATTCAGCGGAACACGCCTCAAAATGCCTCGTGCGAAGCCTGCCACGCCAACCCGGCGATCTTCCTGACCGCCGATAAGGTGAACGAGCCTGAACGGAATGCCAATCAATCCGTCATTGTCAACACGGTTCCGGGTCCCGTCGAACTCTTCCTTGCCGCCATGCCGCAACCCGCGGAACATGCCAACCTCGCCAGCAACTCGTGTGTGGCGTGCCATGAAACGGGAATTCGCAATTCACCCATATACCCTGAAAACCATATTGGGTACTCGAACGAAAGCTGCTCTGGATGTCACAAGCTGCCATAAGGCGCTTGCTTCAAAAATAATCTACATTCTTCAATAAGGAGAAGAAACCATGTCTAAGAAGTTGCAAATGTTATTAGCCCTGTTGCTCACCTTGAGCATGATCCTGGGCGCGTGCGGCTCCCCCGCCGCCGAACCTGTTGCCGAAGTCGAAGCAACCGAAGCGGTCGTGGAAGAGGTTGTGACCGAAGAACCCGTCGTGGAAACGGGACCCGATGTCCTGGCGCTGTTCACCGACCTCGCCGCCTCTCTCCCCGCCGACAAGGGCTACGGCTCCATCAAGCCTGCCGCGTTGAATGAAGAACTGGTCGAAAAAGACCTCTTCATCCTCGACGTGCGCGAAGCCGCCGAAGTGGAAGAAAACGGCTACATCGAAGGAACCGTCAACATCCCCGTGCGCGAAGTGCTCAATAACCTCGATAAACTGCCCGGACTCGATGAACCGATCATCGTCACCTGCGCTTCTGGTCACCGTGGCGGCATGGTCATGGCGGCTCTCAAACTACTGGGCTACACCAATGTCCGCAACTTGAACGGCGGCGTAAATGCCTGGAAGAAAGCCGAACTGCCCTTGGTCACCGGCTCGATGCCAGAAGCGCCTGCCGCCATCAGCACCGCCATCATCGCAGACGAAGCGCTCTACACCCTGCTGAATGACTTCCTCAGCACCCTGCCCGAGGGCTACTACTCTATTAAGTCAGACAAGTTCAGTGAGATGCTGGTTGACAACCCGCCTTTCATCGTGGATGTGCGCAGCAAAGGCGAATGGGACAAAGACGGCTACATCGAAGGCTCGATCAACCTGCCGTTCAGCGATTTCTTCGCCAACCTTGACCAGATCCCCGAAGATAAAGACGCCGCCATTGTAGTGTTGTGCGCCTCCGGTCATCGCGGAAGCATGGTTATGATGGGCTTGCGCCTGATGGGTTACACCAACGTCATTAACCTCAACGGTGGTCTCAACGGTTGGAAATCCGCCGGTCTGCCTCTCAAGGGTCTCGTCCCCGAAATGGCGTCCTTCCTCACCAACCTGCCCGCAGACGCCGGTTTCTACAGCATCAAAGCGGACAAACTCAATGAACTGCTTGTCGAAAACCCGCCCTTCATTGTGGATGTGCGCGAAGCCGCCGAAATCGAAGCCAATGGTTACATTGCCGGTTCCATCAATATCCCGATCCGCGACCTGCTCAAGAACCTCGACAAACTGCCCGGCAAGGATGAGAAGATCATCATCACCTGCGCGTCCGGTCATCGCGGCTCGCTTGGTATGATGTCTCTACGCCTGCTCGGCTACACCGATGTAGTCAACCTCAACGGCGGAATCAATGGTTGGATCAAGGCTGAACTCCCGCTCGAAACAGGCGCTCCTGCCGCGCCCGTAGCGGGGACTGCTCCCGAAGTGGACGAAGCCGCCTTTGCCGCGCTCGACAACTACCTGAGCAACCTGCCTGAAGGTTTTGGCGCGATCAAATCGCCCGATTTCAATACTGAACTCGTCGCTGGAACCGTGCCCTTCATGCTCGATGTCCGCACCGTGGATGAGTGGACTGCCAACGGTCATATTGACGGCGCAATCAACGTCCCGGTCAACGATGTGCCCGCCAACCTCGCTCAACTCCCCGCCGACAAGGCTGCCCCCATCATGGTGATCTGTGCTTCCGGTCACCGCGGCGCCATGACCCAGATGTACCTGCAATTCCTGGGCTACACCAGCGTCCGCAACCTTAACGGCGGCATGAACGGCTGGATCGCGGCAGAACTGCCCGTGGTCAAATAAAGCCGACGGGACTGGAAACCGTCCCTGATCAAGAAATAGATTGGGCTTGCGAAAAATCTCCATCGCCTCAGCAGTTGACCGCCGACCACTGACCACGGTCTGCCATCGGCGGTCAAAATTCGGAAGTTTTGCGTAGGTCTTGATAGTCCAGACAGCCTGTGAGGGAAAATCACAGGCTGTTTTGTTGAGACCCCAACGGTCATAAATGAATCTTGACGATTATCACTACCCAGATGTATGAGAAAGGCTTATGCTTATGCAAACACATCATTATCGCCACTTATCGTATCTGGAGCAGAAGATGATCGAGCTTTCCACACTTCGGGTTTTTCTTGTCGCCGCCGAGGAAAAAAACTTCAGCAACGCGGCAAAACGGTTGAATCTTTCGCAATCGGCAGTCAGCCAGAACATTCAAGCCATCGAACGCGCCTACAATGTGGAACTTTTCGTGCGGCGCGGGCGTTCGGTGGAATTAAGCGAGGCAGGGCAATCTGTGCTGCCAATGGCGCGTGAAGTTCTGCGCGCCGCGCGGATGCTCGAAGACGGGTTCCAGGAAATCCACCACCAGGTGGGCGGGGAGCTTTTGATCGGCTGTTCCACCTCCGCTGGGAAATACCTGATGCCTGTTCTGCTTTCGATGTTCCAGGAAAAATACCCGGCAGTTCACCCGCGGGTCAGGATCATGACGCGCGACACCATCCTGGAGCGTTTGCTGTCCCAGAAGACCCCCATGGGCGTCACCAGCAAGATCTTCGAGCATCGTGACGTGGAATGCCAGCCTTTGTTCGATGACCGCATTTTCCTGGTCGTACCCGTCAATCATCCCTGGGCGGAATATGGCAAAGCCACACCCGATGACCTGGTGGGTCAGCACATCATCATGCGCGAAGAAATGTCCGGCACCTGCGAAACCGTCATGCAGGATATGAAAACCTTCGGCATCACACCCGACATGCTCGACGTGGTCATGGAACTTGGCAACCCCGAAGCCATCGAAATGGCGGTGGAACGCGGCGTGGGCATTGCCTTTGTCTCGGAAATGGTCGCGGCGCGCGGGCTGGCATTTGGGCGCATCAAAAAGGTGGACGTTCAAGGCATGGATCTGCGCCGCACGGTCTATATCGCCCGCAATGTCAATCATCCATTTACCCGCGCTCAAAATCTGTTCTGGGAATTCGCCCAGGAACAGCGCAAAAACCTCAACAACGAAATCTGGAACAGCCTGACCATTTTTGAGTCTGTAGCATAAAACCGACTTGTGCTAAACTTAACAAATCAATGTCATTGTGAGGAGGGTGATCGTCCCGACGCCCGTCCTGAGCTTGTCGAAGGGAAGCAATTTCCACATTCTCAGAAGATTGCTTCGTGGCGCCACGGCGTCACTCACAATGACATCGTTTTCCCGGAGGTTCCATGCTCACGCTTGCAGAAAAAATCCTCTTTGTAATCGCAACGCTCGTCTCATTATATTTCACCTACAAAGGCGCGATGCGCATCATCGGTCACATCGCCAGCGGGCAGGGAAAAGTGGACTGGGGATTGATCTGGAAGCGGCTCTGGGAGCTGGTCCTCAAAGTGGGCTTGTTCCAACCCGTCTTCCGCTTCAGACTCATCCCGAGCCTGCTTCATGCTTTCATCGGCTGGGGATTCCTCTCGTTCCTTCTCATCAACCTTGCAGATCTGATCTACGCCTACAGCGGCTGGCGCCTGCTCGATAACACGGGCATATTCGGTGATGTCTACCGCCTGATTGCGGATATTGCCAACGTTGCCATCATCGTCGGCATTTTAGCGATGGCGTTCCGCCGCTTCATTCTTAAGCCGGAAACTTTATCCACTCGCGAGACGACTTTACTCAACCCGAAAGCTCGCACTGGCATCTTAAAAGACTCTGCCATTGTTGCTACCTTCATCTTTGTCCATAACTCGATGCGTTTCTTGGGCGAGTCGTTCAATTTGGCGGTGGCAGGTCACACTGACAGCTGGCAGCCAAGCATCTCGGCAGTGTCCCAGCTTTGGGCGGGGGTGGATGCGAATGTTTTAGTCGCGGGGGAACATCTCGCGTTTTGGTTATCCATTGGGGCAGTCGTCGCATTCCTGCCTTATTTCCCATATTCAAAACATATTCACTTGTTCTTTGCGCCGTTGAATTTTGCGCTCAAGCCCGAACGCAAATCGATTGGGCAATTGAGTTATATCAACCTCGACGATCAATCGATCGAGCAGTTTGGTGCGGCGAAGATGAAAGACCTCGGCTGGGAACAGATCATGGACAGCTTCGCTTGTATTCAATGCTTTCGGTGTCAGGAAGTCTGCCCGGCGTATAACACGGGTAAGTTGCTCTCCCCTGCTGCGTTGGAGATCAACAAACGCTATCACTTCAACGGCGGCGGCACGACTGATGTGGTGATGCTCGACATGATCTCGGAAGAAGCGGTGTGGGCTTGTACAAGTTGCGGTGCCTGTGTGGATATTTGCCCAGTGGGCAACGAACCGATGCGCGACATTCTCGATATTCGCCGCAATCTATCCATGATGGAAAGCGCCTTCCCCAAACAATTGGAAACGGCGTTCAAAGGCATGGAGCGGAATCAAAATCCGTGGAATGTTTCGCAAGGTGATCGCATGAAATGGGCGGAAGGCATGAGCGTGCCAACTATTGAGCAGAATGCCGAACCTGAAATTTTGTGGTGGGTTGGCTGCGCGCCTGCGACTGATTCTCGCGCGCAGAAAACCGCACAAGCCTTTGCGAAAATTTTGAATACGGCTGGTGTGAACTATGCCGTGCTTGGCAAGAACGAAGCCTGCACAGGAGATTCTGCAAGACGCGCCGGGCGCGAAGATATTTTCTTTGGTCTCGCTTCACAAAATGTTGAGATATTAAACGAAGTTGCGCCGAAACGTATCGTGACGACCTGCCCGCATTGTTTACATACGATCAAAAATGAGTATCCGGCGTTTGGCGGGAATTATCAGGTCATTCACCATACTCAACTCATCAATGAGTTGGTGGGCGCGGGCAAAATTTCGATGAACCTTGAAGGCGATAATATGAAGATCACCTTCCATGATCCGTGCTATTTGGGCAGGCATAACAAGGTGACCGATGCGCCGCGGGATGCGTTGAAATCAGCGGGAATTGAAACCGTGGAGATGCCTCGCAATGGAGCCAAGTCCTTCTGCTGTGGTGCGGGTGGCGCACAAATGTGGAAGGAAGAGGAAGAAGGCTCGGCGCGAGTCAATGCGACCCGCTTTGCCGAAGCCAAATCCACAGGCGCGGATACGGTTGCGGTGGGATGCCCGTTCTGCTTGACGATGATGACGGATGCATCCAAGGGTGATGGCGGGAATATTCAAGTAAAAGATGTGGCTGAGATCGTAGCGGAAAGACTAAAATAAAAACGAAAGGGAGATGATAAAGCTATGTCATCTCCCTTTTTATTTCTAATGATACGAGCGTTTCATGAAAAAAATCGAACAAAGAGATGGATATATCTACGTGGAATATGATGATGAATATTCTTTGGAGGCTTACATTTCAATCTCCAAAGAAGTTTTCAACCTCTGTCAGGCAAAAAGTTGTAAAAAAGTTTTTGTCAACGTCACCAATATGCCGGGGAAGGTAAGAACCTTTCAACGCTTTGAGATCGGGGTTCAGGGAGCCTTGATCTTTCACAATGCGCTCAAAGTGGCAGTGTTATACCGCAAAGAAGAAATAGACTGGTTCGCTGAAACGGTCAGCAAGAATCGTGGGTTGAATGCCAAAATATTCAACCAAATGGATGAAGCGTTGCAATGGCTTGCAGTTGAGCAGTATGCAAAGGCGGCTTGACGTTCAGCCTTTAAAACATTGTTTCAAGCGCAAGATTCCTTCTTCAATCTGACCTTCATCATAATAAGAAACACTGAGGCGAAAAAATTCGGTCAACCCACCTTGGCTGGAGAACAAAATGCCCGGGCGTACGTCTGTTTTATATGCCTGTGCTTTTTTGCGCAGTTCTTTTGCATCAACGCCCGGCATTTTCAACCAGAAGAAATATCCACCATGCGGAGTGATGAACTGCGCACCCGGAATATGCTTTCGCAATAACTTATCCATCACACGCACACGCTTCCCAAGCACATCAACAAGCATGGATATATTCTCGTCCAGCCCGCCGCTTTCGATGAGGCTGCGGACAATGGCAGAGGTGAATGGATTCATCCCACCTCCACTGTCTAACTGTCCGCAGGTGATGATCTTCTGCATAATGGACGGGTGCGTTTGCAACCATCCCAGCCGCAAGCCGGGGGCAAGAATTTTTGAGAATGATCCCAGTGAAATAACATGCCCTGAATCAATATAAGCGCCAAATGATTTGGGCGGAGTTTGGGTATAGCTCAAGAATTGATAAACCTCATCGGCGAGAATCATGAAATCATGTTTTTTCGCTAATGCTATTAATTGCTCGCGGCGTTCTTGTGAGAAGGTCTGTCCGCTGGGGTTTTGGAAAGTCGGAACGATGTACAGAAACTTGGGTTTGGACTCATTCAAGGCGTGGATTAAATCGTCGATCACAAGACCCGCTTCATCCGTCCGAATCGAGGCGACGCGTAAGCCGTAGTCCGCGAAAATGCGCAATGCCAAAAAGTAAGATGGTTCTTCCACAAAGATGGTATCGCCCGGTTTGGTGAAGAGGGAACAAAGCAAAGCCAACGCGGAGGAAATCCCTGCCGTTGTGAATAAATTTTCATGCGAAACAGAGAAGCCATAGCGAGCGGATAAAAATCCTGCCAGCGCCGCGCGGAAATAACTATCTCCCTGCTCCAGACCGTATTGCAGAAAATCCTTATCCCCCACAGAAAAGCGATCAGCCGCCGCAATGCGAAGCAAATTCAAAGGCAAAAGCTCAAGCTGCGGTTCACCCGCGCCAAGGTCGATAACATCGGAAGGAATCAAGGTTTGAACGGTTTGAAGTGAAGTGGTCATGACAAAAGTATAGCAGGAGATAAAATCTTTGCGCCAAAACCCACAATACCTTCTTTCATCTTTCCTCTTTCATCCCTCATCCTTGTTATAATCTCCCCCATCACCAACTCAGGAGAGAGAGTAGATGCCCAACAAAAAGAAGGGTACGATTGCGCTTCCCCTCGAGAAAGACGAGATCATCAAAGACTACCGCCTGGCATATCAATCCCGCCAGGCTTCCCTCATAGGGCGGAGAGAAGTTCTTAGCGGCAAGGCAAAGTTCGGCATTTTTGGAGACGGCAAAGAGATCGCACAGCTTGCCATTGCCAGAGCCTTTCAAAAAGGTGACTGGCGTTCCGGCTATTATCGCGACCAGACCTGGATGTTCATGCTGGGCGTGATGAGCATTCAAGAATTTTTTGCCCAACTGTATTCCCATGCCGATGTGACCTACGACCCCGCCAGCGCCGGGCGGCAAATGAACGCACATTTTGCCTCGCGCAATTTATACCCCAATGGTTCGTGGCGTCCGCAAACCCAAATGTACAACACCGCATCCGATATCTCACCCACTGCCGCGCAAATGCCGCGCGCGGTTGGGCTGGCGTATGCATGTGTGATCTATCGCAAGGTGCAAGAGTTAAGAGATCAAAAAGATTTTTCGAACAACGGCAATGAGGTCGCCTTCGCCACCATCGGCAACGCATCTTCTGCCGAAGGCTTGTTCTGGGAATCGGTCAACGCCATTGGTGTATTGAAAGCGCCCGCCATCATCACTATCTACGACGACGGCTACGGCATCTCCGTCCCCAATCAATTTCAAATGGTCAAAGAGAATATCGGCGCATTGCTCAAAGGCTTCGAGCGCAACCCAAATCTGCCGTTTGAAAAAGTTCAGAACGGCTACTATCATTACATCGTACACGCCTGGGATTATCCCGCCCTCGTTGAAACCTATCTCAGCGCCGCCGAGATCGCGCGCGAATATCATATCCCTGCATTAGTGCATGTCATCGACGTGACCCAGCCGCAAGGTCACAGCACCTCGGGCAGTCACGAGCGATACAAATCTGCAGAGCGACTCAAGTGGGAAGAAGAGTTTGATGGACTCAAAAAAATGCGCGCCTGGATGACGGACAAGCGCATCATTTCTTCGTCCGAGCTTGATTCTCTCGAAAAAGCAGACTACGACACTGTAGAAGGATTCCGCAAAGCCGCATGGGACGCCTACCTCTCCCCCATCACAGACGAGCGCAATCAAGTCATGGACATGCTCGAAGAGATCACGCCCACATCGAACCATGTCGCAGAGTTGCGTCTGCTTCGAGATCGGCTGGCAACTCTCCCGTCGTATTCGATGCGTGATATCCACGCCATCGTGCATGAATCCCTGCGCCTCCTGCGAGACGAGAATCATCCCAGCAAACAAGTCCTCATTCAATGGAAACATGCGAACGATGCGGTGAATGTGGAGCGTTACGGGTCGCACCTGTATTCGGGCACAGCCATGAAAGTGGACGAAGTGAAGCCTGTGTACACCGATAAGTCGCCGACGATGTTTGGCTTTGAAGTGGTCAATGCCGCCTTCGATGCGGCGCTCGCACGTGAACCGCGCCTGATCGAATTCGGTGAAGACGTGGGCAAACTTGGCGATGTGAACCAGGGTTTCAAAGGCATGCAGGAAAAATACGGCGAGTTCCGTGTGACCGATACCGGCATCCGCGAAGCGACCATTCTCGGTCAAGCCATTGGCATGTCCATGCGCGGGTTGCGCCCCATCGCGGAGATTCAATATCTCGATTATGTCTTGTATGCCTTACAGATCATGAGCGACGATCTCTCGACCTTGCACTGGCGCACCGCTGGCGGGCAAAAAGCGCCTGTTATTGTTAGAACTCGCGGGCACCGCCTCGAAGGGGTTTGGCATGCGGGCTCGCCCATGTCTGGCATTTTGAGTCTCACTCGCGGCATGTATGTTTTGGTTCCGCGTGACATGACCCGCGCCGCTGGCTTTTACAACACACTCTTGAAAGCCGACGAACCTGCCATCGTGGTCGAAGTGTTGAACGGCTATCGCGTGAAAGAACGTCTGCCCGATAACATCGGCGAGATCACATTGCCGCTTGGTGTACCG
>DAOTXI010000160.1:0-2748 GCA_034435475.1 Anaerolineales bacterium | reverse complement strand
GTCTTGATGTAATTGCCAACAGGTTTGAGATATACTTCCGCGCCTTCGGGGTCGAAGAGGTCGGCGAAGACATCTTTGAGCGCGGCGTTCTCGGAAAGTTGGGCAAGCATCAAACTGATGAGGTGTTCGCTGACGATGAAGTCGTCCACTTTGGCGGCTTCGGCGAGTTCGCGGTTGCGCAGGTCGAGCATTTCACTGATGATGGAGAAGGGAGTCTCATCCTTTTCGGCGATATCGCGCAGGTGCAACAAAGTGACTAAAGTAATCGCATCCGCCTCTTGAACTTCAAGATGGCTGTATGCCAAAACGATGACGTGGTCGTACTCTGTGACTCCAAGTTCATCGAGCAATTCCCGGTCGCGGATGTCGCCCTCCATGACCTTGAGTTTCTGGTTCTTGAGCCTGCCCACGTCACGGCGGATTTCTTCTTCAAGGTCTTCGACCTCCGAAACGATGAGCAGTTCCGAGCCTTTGGCAACATATTGATCCAATTCGCGGACGATGATGGGACCGGAGCGATTCCAGCCGAGGATCAGTCCGCGTTCAGGCTTGGGCTTGGACCCGTTGCCAGAACGCTGAATCAGGTCTTCATCCAGAGTGAAGCGCGAGGTCGAGAGGTGAATCTTGTCGTCGTCCTCTGCAATCGCAAAGATCGAATCGCCGGGCATGATACGCGTGTCCATCGCGGGGCTCATCAGGATCGAACCGTCTTCGCGGCGGATGCCCATCACAGTGGAGGTCTCGAAAGCAAGCAACGCCTCTCCATAGGTCTTGCCCGAAAGCGCGGGTTCCTGCTTGAAGTAGATTTCGTCGCCGCCAAAGTTCATCAACTCGGTGTAAACAACGGACAGTCCGCTCTGCCGTGAAGTCTGCGCGACGACGCGGGCGATCAGGTCGGTTGTCAGAATGGGTTGGACGGTATCCTTCTCCGAAAGCAATTTCAGCACGTCCATGTTATGCGGGTCGCGGATCTGCGTGACGATATGATACGGCTCACTGCGCCGGTTGGGATTGTTGGTGATCGCAAGCACGCATTTGATGACGCGGGTATCGGGGTCTTCGCCTTCGGAGAGGACAATGATCGAACGCGAACTGTGCGGGCTGGCAATTTCGAGATCGGTCATATCCATGGGGCTGCCCGAACGGCAGATGACGCGCGTATTCTTCGTATCAGGGATGCGTTCCTTGATGGCATCCTCCATCTTGACCTTGTCCTCTTCCGCCAATACAACGATGACCGCGCCATTCTTGCGGCTTTCATTGGCGGCGACAAGTTCAGAGATGACCGTGAATATCTGCGGAGTCCAGCCGAGAATGAGGGTGTGGTCGTTTTCGAGGACGAGCGAACGCCCCTTGCGGAGGTCTTCGATGCGTTCCTCCAAGCCATTGCTCAAAATACCGATAAGAGTCGAGACGATAAAAATACCGCCGATGGTGACCAACAGCATGACGATGCGGAATCCGGGACCGGTATCCCCGCCCATGGTTCCCGCGTCGAGAGTGCGCATCAGACTCATCCAAGCCGCTTCGCCAAAACTGGGGGCGGATTCGCCGTCCATGGCAAGGGCGCCAGCGCGGATGACGGCGGCGGCGATGAAGATGATAACCAGCGATAAGACAGCCAACCCGCCGATCAACGCGCCTGTGCCGCGCGACATGTAATTATCGAACCAGTATTGGAATCTCTGTTTGAAAGTAGGCGTTTTCATGCAATCTCCTTGCGCTTGATAATTTTTCGTTTATTATAAGAGCAATCCCCCAACTGACCAAAGGGTGGTTTCGTTGCAATCGAATGGGAATGGAATCTTATAAAACTATAAGGTTCCGCCGGTAACATCGGGGATTGCTGATGTGTCTATCTCATGCAATTATCGCATCCGTTTTATTCCAGAGAGAGGTGACTTATGTTTCAATTCGAAGGCATGGACCGCCGCAAGCAGGAGGATCAAGTCCGCTCGGAGGGAAGGCTGCCCCCCGGTCAATCGTTGACGCAAAAATTTCCCGTCCTGCATTATGGACCTGTCCCCGCATTCAACCCCGCCGCGTGGGACTTCCGCGTGTGGGGCGAAGTGGAGCAGGAAAAACGCTGGAATTGGGAGGAGTTCAATCAGTTACCGCGCACAAAACTCCATATGGACATCCACTGCGTAACCCGTTGGAGCAAGTTCGACACCGATTGGGAGGGCGTCTCGGTAAAGACCCTGATTGACCAGGGATTCTTCAAAGTCAAGCCAACGGCAACCCATGTGATGCAGCACGCCGAATATGGCTTCACGGTCAACCTGCCATTGGAGGTGGTGATGCAGGACAACTTCCTGCTGGCGACTCATTTTATGGGCGAGCCAATCACTCCCGATCACGGCTACCCCCTGCGCGGAGTGGTGGGATTCATCCCCGGGCGCGAAGACATGGAAACGCCGTATTTCTGGAAGGGCGCAAAGTGGCTGCGCTCCATCGAGTTCATGCCACGCGACAAACGCGGTTTCTGGGAACAGGCTGGCTACCACAACCGCGCCGACGTCTGGCGTGAAGAGCGGTTTGGGTAAAGAGCAGATTTAAGCGCGAAACAATATCTATAGAAAAACCGCCCCGAAATTTGAGGGCGGTTTTTCTTCTCTACGAATCACGCATTACGAATTACCTCACGGTCTTTTGTCCAGCGTCACCGTGATATCCACCTTCTCGGAACCGCGCAGGACTGTCAGCACCACCGTATCGCCGGGACTTCTACTGGTGATAATATAAGCC
>DAOTXI010000159.1:0-5473 GCA_034435475.1 Anaerolineales bacterium | reverse complement strand
TATTTGAGCGTGGTGGATGGCATGGGCAATGCCTGTTCGTTCATCAACAGCAATTACATGGGCTTTGGCACGGGCATTGTGCCGAAGAGTTGGGGCTTCACCCTGCAAAATCGCGGACATAACTTCAGCCTCGGCCCGAATCATCCCAATGCGCTTGCGCCGGGCAAGCGTCCGTATCACACTATTATCCCTGCGATGGTGACTCGTGTTACGGATAATTCTTTGTATGCTTCGTATGGGGTGATGGGCGGCTTCATGCAGCCACAAGGACATGTGCAAGTTTTATCGGCGTTGAAAGATGGCGGACTAGACCCACAGTCTGCGCTGGATCTGCCGCGCTTCTGTTTGGATGCAGATTCGAATAGTGGTAAGGTGGATATCGAAGAAGGCATGCCGACGCCCACCGTGAACGTGTTGCGCGAAATGGGACATTCGTTAAATGAAGTCAGCGGGTATGAGCGGGCGGTCTTCGGCAGGGGGCAGGTGATTCTACGCGATGAAGCGGGTGTGCTGTGCGGGGGCAGTGATCCGCGGGCAGATGGGGTTGCGGGGTCGTTGTAAAACTTATCTTACCGCTTCGTCCAAGCGGACACCATATCGTCCCGCCGGGAGCGCAGGGGTCGGTACTACTGTTTCAGGCTCGCATATTACCCTGTTCTTTCGATAAACCGAATCGCCATCATCGTCATATCATCCGCCAGCGGAAGCGGATCCACAAAGTCGTTGAGACACTCCTCGATGGACTGGATGACCTCCTCCGCTGTCCCCACAGATAAGGATGCCATGGCTTCGAGCAAGCGCCCCTCCCCGAACAGGTCACCGTTTGGCGAAAAAGCCTCGGTGAGTCCGTCGGTGTAAAGCAACAAAGTATCGCCTTTTGTAAAGGAGACGGTCTTCTCCTCGATCACCGGTTGTTCCATCACGCCCAACGCAATTGCCGTCCGTGTCAGTTTTTCCAGACTGCCGTCGGTCTTCACCCAAAACGGCGGGTTATGCCCGGCATTGACGTAACGGAACGTCCCCGCCTCCAAATCCAATTCGCCGTACACAGCGGTGATGAACATGCCCTGCTGGGTATCAGGTAGCAGAGAGTCATTCACCCGCCGCAACGCTTCCGCAGGCGATGAAGTTTCCACGATGGCGGCGCGCATCAAGGTTCGCGTCAACGCCATGAACAGGGCGGCAGGCATTCCCTTATCCGCCACGTCGGCTATAAAAATTCCCAGTTTATTTCCCGGCAATTCGATCACATCGTAAAAATCTCCGCCCACCTGGCGCGCCGTGCGCCAGCGCGCCGCGATCTGCCAGTTTGGGTGGGTCGGCAGTTCGCTCGGGATGAAGGTCTGCTGGATCTGGCGGGCCAGTTGAACCTCCGTTTCGAGGCGTTCGCGCACGACCATCTCCTGCTGTAAAAGATCATTTTGAATCGCAAGCGCAGCCTGCTGGGCAATGCCATTGATGATCTCCAGCCGCCGCGAACGGAAGCGCCGCGCATTCTCATCCTCTTCGATCAGCATTACGCCAAAGATGTCATTCTTGATGGTCAACGGGACGGCGATCAGCAGGCGGTCGGCATTGACCGTATCCGCTTCGTACCCCGCCCCGGGTTGAATCTCCAGCCAATCCTTCGGCTCCGCCCCAGCCTCGAGCGGATGCGTGACCAGCATGTTTTGCTCCAATGCCCAGACCACAAATGGGAACTCAGACAAGGAGAGGCTCTTCTCCGTCAGCATGGATTCTTCCTCTTCCGAGAAGCCATATTCCTGCGAAGCCTGCAAGGTTTGGAACTCCATATCCAGCCGGTACAAGACCACGCGCTTGACCCCGACGAGGATCGGCATAATGCGGATGATGGAACCGAGGATTTCATCCAGATCGTTCAGGCTGACAACCGCCTGCGCCACCTGCAACAATGCCGCGGATGCGTAGGCTTGTTCCTGCGCGGAATCGAACAGGCGCGTGTTCTCGATGGCGACCGCCGCATAATTGGCAAAGGTGCTGGCTATGGCTCGCGCCTCATGCCCATACCGCCCCGACGTGTGATGCGCGAGGGTCAATATCCCAAGAGGACGGTCACCCACCCGCAAAGGCGCAACGATGGAGGAATAATTGGCGTCGAAACCAGCCGTCATCCCGGCGGGACCAATTGGGTCTCCGGGTTTGCGAATGATGGGAACTTCAGATTCGAGCGCTTCGATCATTGTCCCCGTCGAATTTGGGAATGCAATACAGGTGTTTTCAAGTTCACCAGCGTCGAGCCCGTGAACGGCAGAGAGGCACAAGGAACCGTCCTGTAATAACCATACCGCAGATGTATCCACAGGCAGATTGCGGTCTAACTCGGCGAGGATCATTTCGAGAACCTCATCCAGTCCGGCATTGCTCGAGACAAGGCCCGCCACTTCCCGCAGGCTGTCTGCCACCTGGCGCCGCCACTGCTCGGAGCGGTACAAGTCCGCATTGCGGATGGCGGCGGCGACCGTGTCTGCGACGGCTTCGAACATGACGCGGTCGTCATCCGTGAATGCGTTAACTTTATCGGATTGAATATCGAGCAGTCCGACCACCCGTTCGTTGAAGATCAAAGGAACGCACAATTCCGATTTTGTGTTTTTCGGCGGCAGAGGCGAATGGACGTAGCGGGCATCCTTCGAAACATCGTTTGCCAGAACAGCCTGTCCGTTGCGCGCCACCCAGGGCATGATGCCTTTTTCGTCGTCGAGCGGAATCGAAAAGCCTTCGAGTTGCTTGCTGCGTTTTCCGCTGCCCGCTTCATACATAATCAGGCGGCGGTTCGGGTGAACGGTAAAAAGCGAAACATGAGGGTAGCCAAATTTCTCATGGATCAATTGCGCCGCATCTCGCATCAACTGCGAAAGGTCGAGGGTGGAGGTGACACTCTTGCTAACTTCAGAGACCAGGGTAAGTTGATTGGCGCGGCGGCGCAAATCGCTGTAGAGTTTTGCGCCGTCCACCGCGCGGGCGACATTATCCGCGAGGGCGCGCAGGATGAGCAGGTCTATGGGATGGAATCCGCGCAGTTGATTGCTTTGCACGTCCAGCGCGCCGAGGACGCGGTCTTCGATCTTGAGCGGAATGACAACCTCGGATCTGGTCTCGGGCAGGCTGTCTATAAAACGAAAACGTTTGTCGCTCTGGACGTTACCGCAAACGATCTCGGTTCCCAGTTTTGCGGCTTCGCCGATCAGACCCTGACCGATCTCGACCTCAAGCGCAATCGAAACTTTTTTTCTGCCTTTGCGCGGGGCAACGGCGCTGGCGCGAAATCTTAATGCAGTGTCATTCGGGTTGAGTGTAAAGATGGCGACATAATAGAAATTAAATGTTTTTTGAATCAGGCTGGCGACTTGTAAAGCAAGTTCATCCACATCGAGGACGTTGGCAATCTTGGCGCTGACCTCACGCACAAGGTTCAACTGCCGCAGGCGGAATTGCTCTACTTCGGCGCGGTGTGCGGCAAAGAGGTTGACGGAGATGATCTGCCCCAAGCCTTGGAGCAGGTTTAATTCGTCGGCGGTAAATTCGGGTCCTTTGGGACGGTTGATCTGAATCGCTCCCAGAGTGATCCCCTGATCGGAAAGAGGAATCGAGGCAAAGGTCGGGTGTGAAGCGGAGGGTTTGGTCCGCCCGTTTTTTTTGACGGGTTTTCCGGTCTTAATGGCGCGTTTCATCCCCTCGGAATTGGGCTGGTTCGGAAAGGTGCGTTTGTCTTCCCAATCTGGCAGGCGAAAGATGGATTCATTAAGCCAGACTTCAACATCCCCCGTGATGAGCCTATTCGATAGCGAGACGATGCGGTCGCGTTGCGCGTCAAGGGTATTCTCGCCTCTCAGTTCCTCCCCCAGGCTTGCAAGTTGGGACCAATCCCATGAGGACCGGGTCGCAGAAGACACGAGGTCACTCCCTTCGTTTGGTCATTGTCAGGAGGTTGCCTGCCCTGGTGGATTCGTAGTGGACGGAGTCCATGAGTTTGCGCATCAAATATACGCCCAAGCCGCCGATCTGGCGTTCGGAGAGGTCTGCATTAAGGTTTGGTTCTTTAACATTTTTCGGGTTAAAGGATTTGCCCGTATCACGCATGGTGATGACGATCTCGTCGCCTTTCATGTCGCATGTCACGAAAAGAGACGCATCGGACTCGCCTTCGTAGGCGTGTTCGATGATATTGGAGGCGGCTTCGTCTGCGGCAAGCTGAAGGGAGTAAATGTTTTTTTCGGAGAATCCCCCGCCACGCGCCACCTCTGCCACCATATCGCGAATCTCGT
Source organism: Anaerolineales bacterium (assembly GCA_034435475.1). GTDB lineage: Bacteria > Chloroflexota > Anaerolineae > Anaerolineales > Villigracilaceae > Villigracilis. The sequence continues at coordinate 1,187 of DAOTXI010000159.1, read as the reverse complement.
CCAGAAATTCGAACCGGGCTGGGAAAATATTTGCTGGCATATGATTAATAAAGGATATGCCGCCCCCGACCCCTGAGAGGCGGCATTCTCAACCCTGGGTTGAGCGTTCTTTTAGAAACTTCCCACTGCGCTGACCGAGTCGTCGAAGGTCTTGAAAAGTTCGGTAAAACCAGCCAGTTCGAGGGCTTCGCGAATTCGGTCGGGCACGCGCACCAAAACGACTTCACCGCGGTTGTAGCGTTTGCAATTCCGCTGGGCGGCTAGCAGGGCGCGGAAACCGGCGCTGGACATATATTCCAGTTCGCCCATATCAATAGCAAGTTTGAAGCGCCCGTTGTCGGCGGCTTTCTCCAACGCTTTTGCAAACTGGGGAGCCGTGGCGCTGTCAACCCGCCCTTTGACCGCTATCAGATCGCAATGTTTGAATTCCTGGGTGGTGATTTCCATAAGTTCTCCTCCGGTCAGGGTTTTTTTAATTACAGAATGGCAAAATTATATCATGTCCCGTTTATAAAGTGGTTGACCCCGCATGGTGGAAGCGGCGAAAGGGGTGGGTTAAAATATCGGTATGAAATGCCCAGGAGGTGAAAAGGTGACCGGCCAGCACAAGAGACGGTAAGACCGACACCTATTCAGTCGAAGGCAACAATGCAGAACTCAGGCATTATCTGGCTCGCCTCGCCCGCTCATCCCGCTGTTTTTCACGTTGCCCTTATGCCTTGCATTGTGTTGTCCGCTTGTTTGTTTATTACTTCAATCAACGTCAATTACGAAAACACCAGTTCCCCAAGTACACTTTCCATATCACCGACTTTGTTCACCCACCCTTTTCGCCAGTCCTAGTGAGGCGAAGGTCTAGCACTTTTGTTCTAAAAATGATAAAATCCCTCTTCCCCAGGAGAGATTTTTTATGTCCCCGACCATTCAAGTTCAACAATTAAGTAAAACGTATCAGGTGCCTGAGCGCGAAGGCGGGTTTGGCGCGGCTGTTCGTAGCTTTTTCAAACGTAAATATAAAGAGGTCAAAGCCGTTCAACAAGTGGACTTCACCATTGAGCAAGGCGAGGTGGTTGGCTTTCTCGGACCGAACGGTGCGGGCAAGACCACAACCTTGAAGATGCTTTCTGGCTTGCTGCATCCTTCAGGCGGGAACGCCAATGTGTTGGGATTCACGCCGTGGGAACTCA
>DAOTXI010000158.1:0-5597 GCA_034435475.1 Anaerolineales bacterium | reverse complement strand
GAATGAAAGATGGTTTTCCTGCGATGCGCCGAAGAACCAGGCGGCATTGGGCAGGGTGGGCAGGCGGAAACGATTTCCGCCAAAGCCGAGCGACATGCCGAAGGGGTCGTTCCAGACGCCGAAACCCCAGGTTCCGGGGAGGGAAAGGCTCGAGAATCTGGCTCTCAGGCCCAACGTCAGGGAACGATGCGGAAAATTCCTTCGGGGCAGACCAAAGTAATCATCCATCTGCGCGAACCGGTAAGAGGAAGAATCCCCGGGGGGAATCTTCATCAAATATCCTTTTTCGGTTTTCTCAATGCTTGCGCCTGGCGTGGTTCGAGATTTCATCATTCATCCTTATACCTTCATCATTTCCGATTCACCAGCCAAATTCCCAATATGACGATCCCGCCGCCGGTGAGGGTGATGAGGGTGATGGCTTCGCCGATCATGAATGAGGCGAGGACGGTGGTGACAAGCGGCTCGACGTTGAAGAATACGCCGATCTGCGAGGCGGGGATTTCCTGCAATGCGTCGTAGAAGGCGATATATGCCAGCCCCGACCCGAATATGCCCAGTACGAGAATTGCGCCCCAGCCGGACGATGTGAGATTTGGTATCTCGCCGAAGCCGGGACCGAAACTGAATATCCAGATGTTGACGAAGAGCCAGCCGATGAGCATGACGAAGAACATCATGCGCGCCGCGGGGTGACGGGCAAGTTCGCGCCGCGAAAGGATGGTATAGACCGCCCAGTTGACCGAACTGATGAGGATGAGAAAATCGCCGATGGCGCCTTCTTCGCCGGTGAAGAGGGCGGAGATGTTACCCTTGCTGACGATGAGCAATACACCGAATGCCGCCAGAGCAATGCCGATGATTTGAGCGCCATTCAGTCTTTCTTTGAGCGCCAGCCAGCCGAGGATGGCGATGAAGACGGGCGTGGTGGCGACGATCCACGCGGTGGTGGTGGCTTTGGCGGTTTGAAGCCCGGTGGCTTGCAGGATTTGGTGAAAGGTGACGCCGAGGAAGCCGAGCATGGCGAAATACAGCCACTCGCTTCTTTCGGGAATGGCGAATTGTTTTCGCGCAAACACTACAATGCCGAGGATGACCGTCCCCATGCCGAAGCGGATCCACACGATGGTGGCGGGGGAAACCTCGCGCAGGGCGATCTTGGTGGCGATGAATGTGCCGCCCCAGACGATGACGGTGAAGAGGACTTCGAGGTAGGGAATTATTTTGGTTTTGGGCATTGGGGGATTATAACAATTGCGCGGACCGTCGCTGACGGAGTATACTTATACGGGACAATACTCCTACACAGGATCGTTCGGCTTGATGTTCTATAACTCTCGCTGGTACGACCCCGCCCTGGGACGCTTTGCCCAAGCCGACACCATCGTCCCGCCGGGGGTGCAGGGGTTGGATAGATACCAATATGCAAACAACATACGGATTCGTTACGAAAAGAAATCAAAAAAACTATCTCGCGCCTCTTCAACTTGCTTGTGCTGTGCTCTGGTTTCGCAGACTGGCTCAATATGCCTTTTGAGATAATTTCTAAATATTCAATCTGCTGTTGGACTCTTTCTTTTCCGATCAGGAAAAAACGGACTTTCGTCCGCGTCCCCCTTTTAATCTTCAAGTCGTCCAGCCCGTCTGACAAAAATCACTTGACCCATTCTGACACTGCATTGCGATGAACTCGAACTCGCAACTTCTCAGCCGGTGCCTGGTCTGCTTTTCTGCCTTGGTCGGCATAATTTCGTACTGTTTGGCATCTCAACCTCCTGGACACCCTTATTTTATTGCTAGACTTATTTTTTAATATGCAATAGTCGGCGCTATATTTTTAAGGAATGCCATACGATTGAAGTTCAGTGGTGGATGTGTAAGGCGTTCCGCTGAAATCGCTGTTTTCAATGGATTTGATAAAACCCACGCCCGGCGCATACCAGATCAGGCTTGAACTATTCATGGTGACGGGCAATTGCACGCCCTGAAAATCTGCGGTGAGTTGAATAAGCGATGTGGACTGGAATTTAACCGCTTCAAACGTCCCTGCGGGAATGGTGACGGTTTCATTGCCCATTTCTTGCATGGTCAGGTTAAACGTTCCGCTGGATCGGGCGTTTTGGTCTCCCGGCATGGCGGTGACACCGGTCATTTTAAGGCTGTATTGCCACTGCATTCCGGGAGTGATTTCTTTGGGCAGGCTGACGCCGGTGACATCGGATGATGCAAACTCGGCTGTTGTTCCCTGGGTGGATACGCTGGCAGCCGCGCCTGCCCCGCCCATTTCAAGAGCCTTCAAACCGCCCGGTTCACAAACCCATTCCTGTGTGCGGACCAGACCCGTAAACTCGGTGCTTAATGTGAACCCATCTGCGCGGACTTCCGAGATTGTATCTGTGTAGGTAAAGTCTCCGCTTGGGCTGCCTGTGCTGGCATATGTCCACGATGCGCCCTGCCTGACCGGGTAAAGCGGGTTATCGCATAACCCTCCGTTTGCGGGGATGGCTGCCGTAGGCGCAATGGGTTGCGCCGGGTTGGATGTCGCCCCGGGTTCGGCGGCGGAGGCATTGGGGGCGCCAAGGTTACAGGCGAGGGTGATGACCAGGCTGGCAATGAGAAGGATGGGGAGGGTGGTGATTCGTAAGCGCATACTATCTCCAGTGATTGTTGTGATGTGTTCGGCGCGATGATACCGGCGATTCGATGTTCGATTTATTTCAATTCCACTTCAAAAGGGAAACGGTGAACGTGCTGCCCTTACCGGGGGCGCTGTCCACATCCAACATGCCGCGGTGCTGGTGAATGACCTGCCGTGTGATGGATAAGCCGATCCCGATCCCATCGTAGATTTCATCCCCGCTTTTTTCGAGATGGAAGAAGCGGTCGAAGATGCGCGGGCGGATCTGCGGGTCAATGCCGATCCCATAATCCACCACACTGACACTGATGTGGCTCCCCAGGTCGGCGAAGCGGATGTCCACATTCGCGTCCGGCGGGCTGAATTTGATGGCGTTGTCCACGATGCCTGTGATGGCGCGTTCGAGTGACGGTTCATCGCCTTGCACGGCGGGCAATTTCGTATTTCCACGGACCTTGATGCTGACGCGGCGCGCTTTTGCTTTTTCCCTGTATTTTTCCGCGATCCGCATCACCAATTCGGTCAGGTTGACGGGTTGGAAATCACGCAATACGAGTTCCTGTTCCTGAAGGAATAACAGGTCGTTGGTGAGGTTGACGATCTGATCTACATTGCGGCTGACAATCTCGATGGTAGACTGCAGCTGTTCGCCCGACAGCACGCCTTTTTTGAGCGTGTGCAGGTATCCGCTGGCAACCATGAGGGGTGTGCGTAGTTCATGGGCGATGGTGGTCAGAAATTCGTTTCGTGCCATTTCCTGCTCTGCCAGTTTTTGATACGCGTCCGCGACCTCGCGGGCGCGCAGGCGCAGGTCTTCGATGGCGAGCTGGTCGTTCGCTCTTAACCGGTTGCTGATCTCCGAGATCATGGCAGTTGCCACGCTGGGGCTGTGTTTCAAAACCCGGTCAAACCCATCCTTGTTCAATTCGAGCACCACGGCGGGAGTCAGAGCCTTGACGGTGGCCGCGCGCGGCGCATTGTGAATGAGCGCCATCTCACCGAAGAAATCCCCGGCGTTGAGGGTCTTTAATAACCGCACTTCGGAATTATTGATGGTCTTTGTTACTTCAAAATCCCCTTCGAGAACCATGTAAAAGGTGAATTCGATCGCATCCTCACGGCAGAGGATGGTTCCAGCCGGATAGGATTTTATCTGGCTGTTCATGATGATTTCCTGCACTTCGTCGGGCTTGATGCCCGGAAATGCGCGCGGAATAATTCTTGCGGGAGTGCGGAGTGTGGTCATGATCGTCTCTGCAGAATTTTAGCATGACCTGCCCCGCCGTCTTTCACCCATTTGGACTATATTACTTTGGGTGTCGCCTGGTTTTAGCGTTAAGACTGGCTGGCGTGATCCCCAACTCCTCTTTTCTTCTCTCGATTTCACTGCGCGCATTCTCGAACCAACCGGCGATCTGGGTCTGTTTGATCGGCTTTTCCGCTTTCAGGTAACGAATGAATCCGATCACATCAATCAGGCGCATATCGTCGAGAGATGCAGGTTGCGATTACGGCGGATTAATAGTCGGCAGCGAAGCCGGGTCAAAATCCGGTCCGAGCGTCAAATTTTGGGCGCTGACCCAGCATAACGAGCCATAGTATGGATTTTCGATGACGTACCAGCCGGGTACGCTTCCAATCCCCATGACAACGACCTCCTCGGTGTCCAATAGGTTGCTGACAAGACTATAGGAGGAACCGGGACCCGCATAACAGGCGGTTGCTCCGGCAATTATCGGGATGCTCGTCACCGCAGGCGTGGGCTCAAGAGTCGGCGTATCAGTGAAAAATGGAATAGGCGTATTAGTGGCAGGGAGCGGGGTGGATGTGTGAGCAGCGGCTGTCTGTGTCAGCATCATGGATGCAAGCTGGGCGGCGGTTGTCCCAATAATATCCACGGTGGGAGTTGGCGTGGCGGCATAAGAGGGTGGAAGGCAGGCGTTTACCAATAAACCGGTCAATGACAGTAACGCCGGTATGGAAATAAACTTTGTTCTCATTTGATGAACTCCATCTGAAAGCAATTTTAACTGCTTTTCCGAGACGGTAAGAAAACCGTCACAGATTTCATCCGAAAACCACTCTTAACCACGCGCATTTATATTTGAAAACCGGGATAAAATCAGCCGTTTTCACTTTCAGGAGAAATGATGCAATCGCCCATCGAACGCCCCACCCTTATCAATACCTATGCCCGCAGTTTTGAACCGCTGAAAAACCGCAACCTGCGCATTTATCTTGGCGGGCAGGCCATTTCCCTGCTTGGCACATGGATGCAAGCCACCGCGCAAAGCTGGGTGGTTTGGGAACTGACCCGGTCGGAAAGTTCGCTTGGAATTGTGGTGATGCTTAACAGTCTGCCGCTCTTTTTGCTTGCTCCCTGGGCGGGCGGGTTTGCCGACCGCTTAAACCGACGCATGATTCTTCTTGTTACACAATCCATTGCCATGTTGCTTGCGTTTGCGCTGGCAATTCTTGTGCAGATCAACCTTGTGCAAATTTGGCACATTTACATTTTTTCTTTTATTCTCGGCGCCATCGCCGCGCTCGATTTCCCCGCCCAGCAAGCCTTCATCGGCGATCTCTCTGGCATGACGCAGGTTCGTCAGGCGGTGACGCTTAACATCATGGGTTTGCAGGTGGCACGGATGCTCGGTCCGGCTGCGGCGGGCATTTTGCTCAAGGCAGTTGGTTCTGCGGCGGCGTTTTGGATCAATGGCGCAAGTTTTCTGGTTGTGCTGCTTAGCATCTTCATGGTCAAATCGCATAAACAGGACATGAGCAAACGAACAAGCGGGCGCGGGCAATTCCGCGAAGTGTTGGATTACGTCCGCGCCCATCCGCGCATGGTGGATTTACTGACCTTCGCCTCTCTCGTGACCTTTTTTGGGCTCTCCATTATGAACATTCTCCCCGCTGTAGCCGATGACGTGCTCAACGGCGACTCGCAGACATTTGG
>DAOTXI010000157.1:0-12378 GCA_034435475.1 Anaerolineales bacterium | reverse complement strand
AGCGTCATAGTGACGTTGGGATCCAGTCCTGTTTTGATATATAGAATCATGGGCAGGGATTTCTCCCGTGGAGGATAAAAAATCACGGACGGCCCAGCCCGTGATTTTTTTATTAAAGAAGGTGTTTTACATTTGGATTACGGCGTAAGAACGTCCTTCGCCCAATCACGTTCCGCCATGTACCAGTCAATCAGATGCTTCAAGCCATTGCGCAGGGTGACTTGCGGTTCCCAGCCCAGCATTTCACGCGCCTTGCTGATATCGGCTTGGTTGGTGAGCATATCCGCCAAATTGGGCGGACCATATTGCACGGTTGCCTTGAGCCCGGTCAATTCTTCGGTAAGTTTTACCAGGTCGTTGATACTGATGACCTCATGCCCGCCGAGGTTGACGATCTCATACCCCAGTGGTTTGAGGGCGGCGATGATGCCGCGCACGATGTCATCAATATAAGTAAAACCGCGCGATTGATTCCCATCGCCGTTGATGCGTACAGGTTTGTCTTCCAGGATCCACTTCACAAAGCGGAACATGGCAAGATCCGGGCGTCCGGCGGGGCCATAAACGGTAAAGAAACGCAAGACCGTTACGTCAATATCGAACAGATGATGATATGAATGCGCCAATACTTCCGCGCCTTTTTTGCTGGCGGCATACGGCTGCATCGGCTTGCTGCTGGAGGCGGTCTCCGGCGTGGGGTAGGGCGGATTCTCACCATAAATGCTGGATGTGGAAGCCAGGACGAACTTCTTGCAGCCATACTGACGGCAGACTTCCAGCATGTTCAATGTTCCGGTGACATTTGAATCCAGGAACGCCCAGGGATTCTCCACGCTATAACGCACGCCTGCCCGCGCCGCCAGGTGAATGACTCCGTCCAGCTTTTCATCCTTGAACAACTCAATGCAGGATTTTTCGGAAAGGTCGCGCCGGTGAAATTTGAACCCCGGCGCTACCATCAACTTCTTCAAGCGGTATTCCTTCATGCGCGGGTCATATGCATCGTTGACATTGTCAATACCCACAACCGTATGTCCCTGCTCCAACAAAATATGCGAGGTGCGCGCTCCGATAAACCCTGCTGTTCCCGTTACTAAATAATGGGCCATGTTTCTCCTTGGTCAATTAAACAATTTTACATTGATATTGCGTAATTCCTAAAACTACAGCCGTTCCACATTTGCGAATTTACCGAGTTTCCCGGTGGCATTCCGGGAATCGAAGACAAACTTCGCCGCTTCAATGATCGCCTTGTACTCATATCCTTTATGGTTGGTCACGATGATCACCGCATCGGACTCCCTGACCGCCTTCATCATATCTGTTGCTGAATCCATATGCCAGCCGTCATATTCGTGATGGATATGGGGGATGTAGGGATCATGATAGCTCACATCCGCGCCTTTCTTCCGAAGCAGTCCGATCACATCCATTGCAGGCGACTCGCGCACATCGTCAATGTCCGGTTTGTAAGCCACGCCCAACACAAGCACTTTTGAGCCTTTCAACGTTTTGCCGATATCGTTCATCGCCTCCAGCACGCGGCTGACGACATAACGCGGCATGTTGGTATTGATCTCGGATGCCAGTTCGATGAAGCGGGCATTGTAATTGAACGAGCGCATCTTCCATGAAAGATAGAGCGGGTCAATGGGGATGCAGTGACCACCCAAGCCGGGTCCCGGAGTGAACTTCATGAAGCCGAACGGTTTTGTCGCAGCGGCGTCAATCACTTCCCACACATCCACACCAAGGTATTCGCACATGATCGCCAGTTCATTCACCAGACCAATGTTGATCATGCGGAAGGTGTTCTCCAATAACTTCGACATCTCCGCCGCTTCCGCCGTGGAGACGTGATGCACGGTCTTGATTGCGCCTTCGTACCAGGTGGTCGCAACCTCGCCACAGTTGTGTGTAATGCCGCCCATCACTTTGGGAGTGTTGATGGTCGTAAAGTCTTCGCGCCCGGGGTCCACCCGCTCCGGCGAGAAGGCAAGGAACCAATCTTCGCCCACGGTCAGGTTGTGTTCAGTGCCGAGTTTGGGAAGTAATAATTCGCGGGTCGTACCTGGATATGTGGTCGATTCCAAAACCACCACCATGCCTTTGTGCATGTACTTGCTAAGTTCTTCCATCGCGGAAATGATGAAAGACATATCCGGGTCGCCGGTCTGCCTGAGCGGAGTTGGCACGCATATACTCACCGCATCCATCTCTTTCAACACCGAAAAATCGGTGGTGGCGGTCAATTTTCCCTCTTTGACGAGTTTCGCCACCGCTTCGGTTTTTACATCCGGGATGTACGACTCGCCTTTGTTCAACGCGTCGATCTTGCGCTTGTCCGGGTCCACGCCGGTAATCTTGAACCCCGCCTCCCCAAATACAACTGCAAGGGGCAGCCCCACATACCCCAGTCCCAAGATCGCGACCTTCGCGCTCTTATCCTTCAATTTTTTGATCAAATCTGTTTTTATTGTCATGATTTCCTCTCATATCAAAATAGACTTAACTGCTGCGGCTTTTCAGTTTTCTGCTTTGCCGCGCTTAATTTTCTTTCGTACGGGCGTTTCCCCAAAGCCGCGCGCGCTTTGTTCAACTGGTCTGGCAGCCTGGCAAAATCCGCAAGGATGGACGGACGCAGCGCAGGCTGATGCAGAGCCGCCGCCGGGTGATACATGGGGATGATAAACCTTTCGCCGAACTTTTGCATCTGCCCATGAATGGACGTGATCTTCGCGCCGGGAAAGTAGATTCCCATCGAAATGCGTCCCAGCGTCACAATGATACTCGGATTTATCGTTTCGATTTGGGCGCTCAAATACTCATGACAGGCTGCCAGTTCTTCCAGTTCCGGGTCGCGGTTATCCGGCGGGCGGCATTTGACCACATTGGCAATGAAAACCTCGCCGCGGATCAGCCCCGCCTGCTCCAGAAGTTGATCCAAAAATCTTCCCGAAGCCCCCACGAAAGGACGTCCCTGTTCGTTCTCATGAAATCCCGGCGCCTCGCCAATGAACATGATCTCCGCATCGGCGGGCCCTTCTCCTGTCACCGCCTTCCTGCGAGACTCATGCAGGGCGCATTTTGTGCAAACGGATATTTCGCGGGCAATGCTTTCAAGCGCATCTGCAACAGACATTATTCACCTCGTAAACGCGCAAGATCGTAAAGCGACATCAAAATGGCATCCTCATGGTTATCGGCGTAATACCCTTCACGCCGCCCATCCTCGACAAAGCCGAGGTCACGATACATCGTGATTGCCGCAGCATTCCCTTCGCGCACTTCGAGAAAAGCATGGGTAATTCCCTCGGCGCTTGCCGCACGGATCGCATGGATCAGAAGTCTCCTCCCAATTCCGTGCCTGCGAAAATCCGGGTGGGTGGCAATGGTGGCGATGTGAAATTCATCCACGATCAACCAGGCGACCAGCATCGCCGCGATGCGCCCGTCCAACTCCGCCACCCAGGACCGGGAGGCAAGGTTATCTTTTACTTCGTAATGGAAGGAACTGGGGGGCCAGGGCAGTGAAAACGAAACCTGATCAATTGCCGCCACCTGTTCGAGATCGGCTTCGGTCATTTTTCTTATAAGAAGACCTGACAGGTCTCCCGCGGAGTTTTTCAAATTTGAATTCATTCTCGAAATCTGTCAGGTCTGCTCTGTTATTGAATGGGCGTCCCTGCCACATGAAGGTAGATCGGCGCGAGGGATGCGAGATCGTCCACGTCATTCTTCTGCCAGCGCTTCCAGGCGAGTTCCGCCAGCACAGCAGGACGCCTTACACATAAAGCCGGAGACGCCAGATGCATCTTCTTTATTTTGGATATTTTTCTTCGCTCATCGGATGTCAGTTCTCCCGCGATAAGGCAGGGACTCTCCAACTCCGCAAGCATTTCATCCAGCGCCCCGCTTCGCACCGGACCTTGAGCCTGCCACTGTTTCCTGACGGTTTTATACACACCGTATGCGACCCGCGTCCGCCCGGCTTGAATGACCGCGACAAGCGGATGTTTCGCCACAGGCTGCGCCATTGCAATGACATCCAGAGTCGAGACTCCCATCACAGGTAAATTTCGCGCAAGCGCAATTCCCTTCACCAAAGACAACCCGACTCGCAAACTGGTGAACGAGCCCGGTCCGACGGCAACGCCCAGGGCGTTCACCGAAGCCATCGAAGCGCCGCAGCGGCTCAAAAGTCCCGCAAGAGCCGGGGAAAGTTCCGAGGTGTGATGCTGGCTTGTTGTCCAGGTCATTTCACCGAGCACGCGGTCGCCGTCGTATAGCGCCAATCCCACAAAGGCTGTCGAGGTATCCACCGCAAGCAGCATCGTCAGCCTCCCACCACCAAACGCCGGATTTCGCCGAGCAGCCCGTCGTAACGGACCCCGCTTGCGCGGAATTCCATGCGGCGATGTTCCTCGGTGATGTGCTCGAACCGGATTCGCAAATGGTCGGGCGGAAGCAAACCGCCAAGCCGCTCGGGCCACTCGACGATGAGCGCGCCTTCAACAAGCATCGAGTCGAGGTCGAGTTCTTCGGCTTCGGGCGCGGAGTCGAGCCGGTAGGCGTCGAGGTGAAACAGTTTTTCGCCGTCGGCGCGGCGGTATTGATTGACGAGAATGAAGGTGGGGCTGGAAACCGGATCGAGCGACCCCCAGCCTTGCGCGATGCCCTGCGTAAAAGTGGTCTTGCCTGCGCCGAGATCGCCCTGCAGACTGATGACATCGCCCGCATCGAGCAACGCGCCAAGCCGCATCCCAATGCGGCGGGTCTGCTCGGGGCTGCGGCTGAAGAATTCCAACATGTGGGCGTCGAGGATGGGCATCGGGTGGAAATTATACCGCCCTGTCGGCATGGACTCCAACGTCTCCCGACGTTGGGAGTCATGGCTTTCTCAAGAACCAAGATCAAAGGCTTCGGTACACGGATTTCACGGATTGGACGGATTTTTTCGTCTTTCTATGAAGAATTCCATGTTTTCAGTTCAATCTGTGTATAAGAAACGGTCTTCTCAGGTTTGCTTGAGAAAGCTGAGAGATTTATGGGATCCCGGAGTCTCATCCTGCTATAATGGGGCAAAGGTGAGCCATGAACATACTCGTGCTGGAAGCAGACCCGAAGGAACTGGCGGCGATACAGAAAGCCTTGGATGGCAGGCGAAATTCAATCTCTACCGCCGTTTCGAGCGCGCAAGCCTGGGGCATGGTGCAGGCGGGCGGAGTCCGCTTTCTCGTTGTCAATGAAGACACCACAGACGCGGGGACGAGTCGTTTCATTCAACATGTGCGCGACGCGCAATCTGCCGACCCGATCTACATCCTCCTCATCACATCGCGGACTGTCGAAGACGGTCCCATTTACGGCGTGGATGACACCCTGCGCCGCCCCTACTCTGCCCCCGATTTGAAGAACCGCATCATGATCGCGGAACGCATCATCTCGTTGACCTCAAGCCTGGTCAACGCCCGTGAGCAGTTGGCGACCCAGGCGGCGTTCGACCCGTTGACCAATTACATGAACCGCGCCGCCTTCATGCGCCAGGCGGCGGGCGAGTTGGAACGCTCACGGCGCGACTCGCTTCCATTGAGTCTGATCGCGCTGGATATTGATAACTTCAAGGAAATCAACGATAGGTTTGGAAAGAAGGTCGGGGACGAGGCGCTCAAGGCGGTTGCAAACATCATCCGCTAGAAAAGCCGTCCCTACGATTGCATCGGGCGCTGGGAAGGCGACGAATTTCTGCTCGCCCTCCCCGGCGTCATCGGCGCGGACGCGGAAAAGATATCAGAGAGGATCATCTTCGGGGTACGCGGCACCCGGGTCGAGGTCCCGAATGAACCGCCGCTGAACGTCAGGATCAGCGCGGGAGTCGCATCCATCATCCGCATCACATCCACGACCGAAATTGAACCAATGATCCTGCAAGCGCGCGGCGCGGTGACTCGCGCAAAGGAGGCGGGCGGAAGTCAGGTCTATCTGGTTTTCTTATAACGGATCATTTGTGCGCAGGGCGCATTCTCTAGCGCGTTCTGGATTTTTTATTGAACCCATTGAAAGAAAAACAACGCCGCCATCCCAACCAGAATGGTGACGAGCGTACTGCGGGAAAACCATGCCGTCAGAATGGCAAGCAGCCCCGCAAGCAAACGCGGATTGGTGGGGGAGAGGTTTATTGTCCCGCTGCCTAGAAAGATTTCGGGAAAGATAATGGCAGAGAACACCGCAGGCGGAACATAATGCAAAGCCCGCCGCAGAGTTTCAGGGATCTCGAACCCGCCGAAAAGGTAGATCAGCGAAAAACGCATCCCGAAGGTAATCAACCCGCCGAAGATCATCACAAGCCAGATATTCGTCATTGCGCCTCCTGTGCGGCTTCACGCCCTTCGAGAAGCGCGCCGACAAAGATGCCCACCAACGCCGCAAGGATCAACCCAAGTTTATACGGCAGGGAATATGCCAGTAAGGCGGTGATGCCCGCGCTCAATGCTGCAGCAATCACCGGAAATTTTTTCATCACCGGCACGATCATTGCGATGAACGTCAACGGCAGGGCAAAATCGAGCGAAAGGTTTTCAGGGATGGATGCGCCCAGGAATACGCCGATGGCGGTGCTGAGTTGCCAGTTCAGCCAAAGCGAAATCCCCGCGCCGAACAGAAACCAGTGTTTGAAATGCGCCAGCCCTTCCTTCTCGTAATGCAAAATGGACGGCGCGTAGGCTTCGTCGGTCAAGAGATACGAGAGCAGGACCTTCCATCTCAATGAGAGGTCTTTCAGGTAGGGCGCGAGCGACGCGCTGTAAAGCATGTGTCGCAGGTTGACCACCGCAATGGTCAGGATCATCACCAATACGGGCGCGCCTTCGCTAAACAATTGCGCCGTGATAAATTGCGCCGACCCGGCAAAAAGAATGGACGACATCAACTGCGCCGCCGCCGTCGAAAGCCCCGAGTTCACCGCCAATGCGCCGTAGATCAGCCCGAACGGGAACACGCCGATCAGAATGGGCACCTCCGCCCGCACGCCTTCGATGAAATTTCTTTTTGCTTCGCTCATTTTGTGATTTCCAGTGGGGCAACCGTCCCGAAGGTTATAAAATCGGACAACGCCTTCGAGAAATCCTTCGGGACGTTCCCTGCCATTTTGAGATTTTATCATTTGGATGAAAAAGCCGTCCCGAAAGGGGACGGCTTCGCTTCTTTCCCGTACCTGGGCTTGGTCCAGCAGCCCAAGCCTTGACTTAGCCGAGGGCTTTTTTCGCTTCGGCGATCACCTCATCGTAATCTGGCTCGTCGCCCAAAGCAGGCAGGTAATTAACATAGGTCAACTTGCCATCGCGCCCGACAATGAAGACCGAGCGGCGCAGGTAGCGGCGTTCCTTGATGAGGATGCCGTATTTGACGCCGAAGTCCGCATCCACCACATCCGACACAACCTTCACCTTATCCACACCGGCGGCTCCGCACCAGCGCTTCTGCGCCATGGGGAAGTCTGTGCTGATGGTGTAGATGACGATGTCCTCACCAAGTTTGGCGGCTTCTTCGTTGAAGCGGCGGGTCTCACGGTCGCAGACATCCGTATCCAGCGAGGGGACGGCGGATAGGACGATCACTTTTCCTTTCGACTCTTGTATAGGGTTGACTTGCGCCCACCCGGACACGACGCTGGTAAATTCCGGCGCCGCCTGCCCGACCTGCACCTCGTCCCCGAGCAGGGTCACAAAATTATCGCCGATCTTGAAAACATTATTTCGAACCGTGGTCATTTTATTCTCTCCAGTTGGGTATATTCCAAAGCGGCAGTCACTTGCGCGGCTTTAGTTATTTTTTTCAATTGTAACAGACGCTCCCAAAGCGCCGCCCCTTACAAATCCCTGCCTGCGGATATAATGGAAACAGTTCGCCAGACCCAGGCATGGAGACTTTGAAAGAATGCAATTCATCCGAACCACGATCCCCGAGATATTGATCATCGAACCCAAAGTGTATGAAGACCCGCGCGGCTTCTTCATGGAAACCTACCGTGAGGAATTATTTGCCGCGAACGGCATTCCGAATCGCTTCGTGCAGGAGAACCACTCCCGCTCGCAGAAAGGCGTCCTGCGCGGACTGCATTACCAGATCCGCCAGCCGCAGGGGAAGTTGGTGCGCGTGATCGCCGGTGAGGTCTTTGATGTCGCTGTGGACATCCGCCGTCCCTCGCCAACTTTCGGAAAGTGGGTTGGTATAATCCTTTCAGCGCAAAACCGAAAACAGATCTGGGTCCCCGAGGGGTTTGCGCACGGCTTTTATGTCTTGAGCGAATACGCGGAAATTGTTTATAAAGTAACTGATTATTACGCCCCGCAATGGGAGCGCAGCATTCAATGGAACGACCCCAAACTAGGCATTGAATGGTCTCTTGACGAGGGCGTTCCTCTTATCCTTTCCCAAAAGGACCGGGAGGCGAAGCCCCTGGCAGAGTCCGAGTTGTTTGATTAGTAACTTACCTTATGCGGTAGCGCGAGATTTATCTCGCGTTTGCTGGGCGACATGAATGTCGCGCTACGAGGAAGCTTTGTAATATTAGCAAAAAAGGTTGTGAGAATCTCTTTATGAAAAATGTTCTTGTTACGGGCGGAGCGGGGTTCATCGGCTCGAATTTCATCCATCATTTGCTGAAAACTGAAAAAGAGGCGCGCGTTTTCAATTTCGACGCATTGACCTACGCCGGAAACCTCGAAAGCCTGGCGGATATTGCCGACGATCCGCGTTATCGCTTCATTCAGGGAAATATCTGCAACGCGGATGAAGTGGACGCCACTATCCGCGGAAATGCCATTGACACCATCGTCCACTTTGCCGCAGAGTCGCATGTGGATCGCTCCATCCTCGGTCCGCGCCAGTTTATTGAGACCAACGTCATGGGTACGTTCACCCTGCTGGACGCGGCGCGGAAATACTGGCTGACGGAGCAGTCTCTCCCGAAGGAAAGTGTCCGCTTCCATCATGTCTCCACCGATGAAGTATTCGGTTCGTTAAAGCCCGGCGAGCCCGCATGGACGGAAGAGACTCCCTATGCGCCCAACTCGCCCTATGCCGCGTCGAAGGCGGCGAGCGATCACCTTGTCCGCTCGTACGGGCACACGTATGGGCTGCCCTATACGATCACCAATTGCTCGAACAATTACGGACCTTATCAATTCCCTGAGAAACTCATTCCGCTCATTATCCTCAATGCCATGACGGGCAAGCCGCTCCCGGTGTATGGCGACGGACAGCAGGTCCGCGACTGGCTGCATGTGGAGGATCACTGCGAAGCGATCCACCTCGTTTTGACGAAGGGGGAGACCGGCTCCACCTACAATATCGGCGGCGAGAATCAACCCGCGAACCTGACCATCGTCGAAACCATCTGCGATATTCTGGATGAAATTGACTTAAACCCGGCTCACCGTCCGCACCGGAATCTGATTCAGTTCGTCAAAGACCGCCCCGGTCACGACCGTCGTTACGATATGGATACGACAAAAATAAGCCGGGAGTTGGGCTGGCGCCCACGACATACGCTTCAACAAGGGTTGCTTGATACCGTTCAATGGTATTTATCCCACCCGGAGTGGGTGGCGTCTATTCGGCATAAACGGGAATACGAGGGTTGGTTGGATCAGAATTACAAATCTCGATAAGCTATTGGATTCTGGACGCAGAAAAACGCTGATTACGCTGATGTTTTCATCTGGTGAAAAATGGATAATAAACCTAATTATGGCGCGCCCTTATACAAGCACTCCGAAATAACAGAGAAGATTATTGGCGCATTTTACGATGTATATTCAAAATTAGGATATGGATTCCTAGAGGACGTCTATGTAAAAGCATTGGTAATCGAACTTGTCAAGCGCGGCGTAACTCCCGCCACTGAGCAAGCCATTGAAGTGTATTATGAGGGACAATTGATAGGAAAATATTATGCTGATATTGTTGTGAATGATCTGGTCATTCTTGAAATAAAATCTGTAAAATCCCTTGTTGTTGAGCATGAAGCCCAGTTGTTGAACTACCTGAAAGCAACGCCCTATGAAGTTGGCTTGTTACTCAATTTTGGTCCAAAACCCGAAACCAAAAGACGGTCATTCGACAATAGCAGAAAAGAATGGCTGGCGGCAAAAAACAAGCCATGAAAATCCGCGTTTTTCAGCGTTCATCAGCGTCCAAATTCTTAAGGCAATAGTCCTGATGGAGATAATTCAATGAAAGGCATAATTCTTGCAGGCGGGCGCGGCACACGTTTGTACCCGTTGACCCTTGCGATCAGCAAGCAGATCCTGCCGGTGTACGACAAGCCAATGATCTATTATCCGTTGTCCATGCTGATGCTGGCGGGTATCCGCGATATTTTGGTCATCAGTTCCCCTGAAGACCTGCCCGGGTTTCAACGCCTGCTTGGCGATGGCGCAAAATGGGGGATGACATTCTCCTACGCAGAGCAAGCCGAGCCGCGCGGGCTGGCAGACGCCTTTATTGTCGGCGAGAAATTTATAGCGGGGGAGAAAGCCTGCCTGATCCTTGGCGATAATATATTTTTCGGTCATGGCTTGCCGGAACAATTGCAAAAAGCATCCATGCTTGAAAAAGGCGCGCTGGTATTTGCATATCCCGTCCACGACCCGGAGCGATATGGCGTGATTGAGTTCGACGAAAATGGCAAAGCAATCAGCCTCGAAGAAAAGCCCAAAAAGCCGCGCTCGAAGTTCGCCGTCCCCGGTTTGTATTTCTACGATGGCCGCGTAACAGAATTTGCCAGATCCTTGAAGCCCTCGCCGCGCGGAGAGATCGAGATCACCGACCTGAACAAAATTTATATGGAGATGCGCGAACTACAGGTCGTTCCGCTTGGGCGCGGGGTGGCATGGCTGGATGCCGGGACGCACGAATCGTTATTGCAAGCCTCCAATTTTGTTCAAACGGTCGAAGAGCGGCAGGGATTGATGATTTCCTCGCCTGAAGAGATTGCATTTTATAAAGGCTTCATTGATCGCGGACAATTAAAACGCCTTGCCGAAGAACTGGGGAATACAAGTTATGGTAATTATCTCCTGCGGCTTGCAGTAGAGGGCGCTCCTGAACAATGAAGATCCTTCTTTTTGGAAAGACCGGTCAACTTGGGTGGGAGGCGCATCGCAGCCTGTCTCCCTTGGGCGAAGTCCACGCTTATGGACCGGATGAACTGGACCTGACGAAACTGGATGCGCTGGCGAAATTGATCCGCGAAGTGAAGCCGCAGGTTATAGTAAATGCCTCGGCGTACACAGCGGTGGATAAAGCCGAGTCTGAGCCGGAGATTGCCCGGTTGATCAATGCCGCCGCGCCGGGCGTCATGGCAGAGGAGGCGCGCAAACTCGACGCGCCGCTGATCCACATCTCGACCGATTATGTTTTCGACGGGGAGAAAGACACGCCTTACACCGAAGGGGATGGGACAAATCCGCTCAACGTGTATGGTCAAAGCAAACTCGAAGGCGAACAGGTTATCGGTCAGGTCGGAGGCGGGCATGTCATCCTGCGCACGAGTTGGGTGTACAGTTTGCGGGGCGATGGTTTTGTGACCAAAATCCTTGCCTGGTCGCGCAAGCAGGAAACGTTGAAAGTGGTTTCGGATCAGGTTGGCAGCCCCACCTGGGCGCGGATGTTGGCGGAGGCGATTTCGGCGATGCTGGCGCGCAGCCTTCCCGACCCGCAGGGTTATTTTTTGGAACGCAGGGGAATTTATCATCTGGGTGGGGCGGGGGCAGTCTCCCGGTTCGATTTTGCCAAAGCGATTTTGCAACTCGACCCGGGCCCCGGTGAGCAGGTGACTAAACGCCTCGACCCCGCCCTGACGGCTGATTTCCCAACGCCGGCCTTGCGCCCGCTGAAAACCCCGCTCGATTGCTCGCGTTTTGAGCAGGTCTTTGGGTTGCGCCTGCCGAGGTGGGAGGCTGCGCTCGGTATGGCGCTGGGTGTGCCAGCAACCGAGTTACTTTGATAACAAATCCTTACAAAATGCTTACAGGCGCAAGCGCCTGAAACTTCGGTATTTTTGTTTACCATTTCGCCATTAAAATGTAAGGGCCCTTCGAAGCCAACAAGATTGCCTGTGTGGAATTTTTCGCTGATAAGGAAGGTTCCTTTGTGATACGATGAAATTGAGTATGATGCTTTTATGGGTTAGGCCCCTGATTCGAAAGGTTGAAAATGAAAAAAATAAATTACGTTTTTCTCCTGACCATCGTCTTGATGATGATGCTTGTCCGCCCCGCCGCGCAACCAGTACAGGCGGCAGGGACATATTATTCCCTTAGGTTTTATGGACACGGAACCGGACAAATTGACCGCGTCAAGATTCCCATAGAC
>DAOTXI010000156.1:0-1980 GCA_034435475.1 Anaerolineales bacterium | reverse complement strand
GGGTACAGTAGAGAATCCGCTCTCGGCAACGGCAAGAGGTTTGTCGGTCCGGGCGAGGAGCGGGGTGTAATAATCCGCGGGGATGTCTGCTCCATGAGGGAAGACGAAATATGGATAGGTCGAGATCGCCCACACATCCAGATTCGGCTCGAAGGCTTCGACCTGCTCCCAGTTGGGTGAGAGGCGTTGGCGGTTCCCTTCTTCGGGTTGGGGAAACATGTTGTTCAAATCATCCCATTGAAAGGTGACAAAGACCTGCGTGTCGGGGGATTCTGCCTTGACCAGCGCGTAGATTTCGTTGTACAGGCTGATGAAGTTTTGGGCGTCGTCGGGATGCGCGTCCATGTAGGTGTTGATCTCGGAGGCGAGACCGAGATAACGCGGATGGAAGTTCCGTACGATCCATAGGGCGTAATTTTTATGCGCGGCGCGGATGTTCGGGTTGGCGAAGTTGGCGTCCCAGCCTGCAGGCAGGTTGATGAACTCGCGGCGGTTCAAACCGTTGAGCGGGTCGAGGACGAAGATGTAGCCGATCTTGTTTTGCCGCGCCAGTGTGACTCGATTCGTGAGATCGGTGCGGGTCTGCGATTTGCCGTCCACGCCATTGACGAAACCCTCCCAATCGGTATTTTGCTGGATGAGGACGAAGTCGCCATGCTCACTGATGCCTTTGAAGGTTTGAAAAACGCTTTCGATGGAAACTTCGGGCGGGGAGGGGAAGAACCCGTAGGCGGTTACGCCTGAATCGAATATTGAAGTTTCTGGAGGCGGGGCAGGGGTGGGCGTTCCACCGCAGGCAAGCGACATGGCCAGCAGGATCGAAAAGGCGATTGAAAAGCGTCTCATGCGCGCTCCTTTTCCTGTGATACAGGAGAGGAAGGCGAAAAGTTGCATATCAAGAATGGGAGTTCTTCGAATCCTTTATCTTGTGTTCCGTCCTTGAACCAGATACAAGCTCGCTGTCATCAAAACGCCGATCATGGACAGGATCAACCCCTGCCAGATAACGGGGACAAGCAACGCCCTCACCATTGCGGTGGCGAGATCGCCGGAGAAGGTGGAAAGGAATTCGGGGAGATAATTCGGCAGACGGCTCGAAAGAACAAAGGCGATCAACCTGCCAAAGACGGGCGCGCCGAGGAGCCCCATGATGAAAGTAAGCAGTCCGGCGATCAGAGTTGGAATGCCCCACCACTTAAGCCAATCATTCAGGGATCGCACGCAGAGAACCGTCAGCGCAAGCAAAAAGAAAATGGGCAGGAGCGGGCTGAGGCGCATCATGAAGCGGACGGCTTGCAATCTCTGACGCGGGTCGTTCTGAAGCGGCGCAGTGAAAAGGGTCAATTCATCGGGGATAAGCGATGCGGCGGTCTGCATCTGTCCCTGAATGAGGGGCATGAGCATGGGCAGCACATCCTCAGGCGGGTTGCATAACTGGATCTGATTGCCAGAAAACATACCAAACATGATCAGTGCCGCCTGATCGATGGTGCATGCGGGCAGGGATCGGATCAGGACGAGCGCGGCTTGGGTGCCAGTTTCACCCAACATGCTGGCTTTGACCGGGCTAAGGTCAATCTGTATTGAGTCGGTTTCCAGGTTTAGATAGGCAAAAGTTGAGGCGAGCACGTTGTCGCCGATGGGCTTCAATAATTCGGGCGGGAGTAGGGCGCGAAAGAAATCATCCCAGGTCTCCTGAGTTAAGCCTTGCATTCCAAGCGGCTGTTGGCTTGGGTCTGTTCCAGATGTGACCGACTGCGCCAGGAGGCTGGGAATTTTGTTATAAAAATCTTCGCGGGCAAAGGCTTGTTGATAGGTCTCGGCGGTGAAGGCGCGCCTGTCGAAGTTGAAGAGCAGGATTGCAATGACGGCTGCAAGAACGAATAGAATGGCGAAGAATACGGCGGTTGATTTTTTGAGGGTGTTCATGAGGTTTTAGGTTTGATGGATGATGATAAAAAACGGCGGCGGACCGTTGAC
>DAOTXI010000155.1:0-3376 GCA_034435475.1 Anaerolineales bacterium | reverse complement strand
CTCGTTCTCTTTTGCTGTTATCGTGCTTCTCGGCTTGCTGGCGACTCTGCAAATTGTCGGGTTTAATCTGTTGGTGATTGTTGGATTTATTTTCGATGGCTTTTCTTTTGTGTCTTATTTGATAAGTCGCAGTCGAGAATATCGCCGCGCTCCGCTGGTTTTTGTGAGCGGATTTATCTTGTTGTCCTATGCGGCTGTCTTTTTGGGCGCTTATCCCTCGTTGTTCCTGGTCTTGACATTTACGATTCTATTTTTACTTGCCAATTTGTTCGACCTGAAGCAAATGGCGGTAATTATTGTGGGGAATTTGATAGTTATTCTGGCCCTAAGCCGCTTGTTCCTCCCTCAACTGCAAGGACAAGAGGCCCTCAACACGAGCGCCGGCACCGTCACCATTGGCTTGTTTGCCCTGCTCTTTGCCTGGTACCGCGACTACCTGGAACGGCTGCGCCTGAATGAAATCCGCCGCGCGCAGGCCGAATTGGAGGAAAGAAACCGCGCCTTGCAGCAGGCGCAGCAGGAGGTCAGCGCCCGTTTGGGTGAGATGCGCCTGGCAGCCAGGGTCGGCGCCGCCGTCTCGCAGGTGCGCGCGCTCGACGACCTGCTGGCCGATGCCGTCGAAACCATCCGCGAACGGTTCGATTTGTATTACGCCCAGGTCTATCTTCTCGACCCGGCGCGGACTCACCTCGTTTTGGAATCTGGCAGCGGGGAGGTCGGGCGGCAATTGAAGGCAAGCAATCACCGCCTGCCGCTCGATGGCGCCTCGCTCAATACCCGCGCCGTGAACGAGAGACAAACGATTTTGGTGCAAGACACTGCCAAGTCCCCTGCCTTCAAATCCAATCCCTTGCTTCCCGCCACCCGCTCCGAAGTCTCTATCCCGCTCAAGGCAGGCGAAACCGTCATCGGCACGCTCGACCTGCAAAGCGCGCAAGCAGATGCCTTCTACGCTGAAAATCTCCCCGCCTTCGAGACCCTGGCCGGACAGATTGCCATCGCCATTCAAAACGCCCGCCTGCTGGAAGAAGCCCAGCAAGCCCGCGCCGAAGCCGAACGCGCCGCCCGCCGGCTGGTCAAGCGCAACTGGCAGGACTATCTGGATGCGCTGCACAAACCCGAAAGCCTGAGTTTTGTCTTTGCCGAAAATCAGATTCAGCCGCTTCAAGAATCGCTGCCGGTCTCCGACGAGACGCTGACCGCTCCGCTCGAACTCTCCGGCCAACCCCTGGGGCTGCTCTCTGTAGAATTGCCGCCCGAAAGCCGCACCCCGCAGACAGCCGAATTGCTAGAAACCGTCGCCCGCCAGGTGACTCAGCACATCGAAAGCCTGCGCCTGCTGGAAAGCGCCGAACGCTACCGCGCCGAAGCCGAAGAAGCCTCCCGCCGCCTGACCCGCGAAGGCTGGAAAGATTATATGGAAGGCGCGGACGATACACTCGGTTACAAGTACAACTTGAATGAAGTCGTCCCCGTCAGGGATGACGCCGAAGCCCATGAAAACACCCTGAACATTCCGCTGAAAGTGCAAGGCGAAACCATCGGCAAACTGGCTGTTCTCGATGCCGATGCGATAGACTCCGAAGCACGCGACCTGGTCAAGGCGGTGGCTGAACGCCTGAGCGCGCATATCGAGGGGCTGCGGCTTTCACGGCAAACTGAACAAGCCCTGGGCGAGGCGCAATCTCTCTATGAAATCGGGCAAAAAATTACGCAATCTTCGGACGACACAGAACTCCTCATGGCAACTGCCGCGCCAGCCATTGCTGCGGGTTGTTCGGTCGCCGAATTGTTCCACATTGATGAAAAGGACGGACAGCCGGAACTGGTAACCACGGTTGCCAACTGGTACCGTGAAGGCGACCCGCTCCTGCCGGTTGGGACCAAGTACCGATTCTCGGAAGCGCCTTCCAGTAAATTGCTGTTGAGCAGCCCCCATGCGCCGCTCTTCATTTTAGACACCCAAACCGACGAAAGGGTGGATGACTTCTTACGCGCGCTCTGGCAGAGCACATCCACCGCCTCGACCGTTATCATTCCGCTCAACTCAGGCGGGCAATGGCTGGGAATGGCCGCATTCAGTTGGAAGGAAAGGCATGTTTTCAGCAGGCAGGAGCAAAACATCTACACTGCGATCTCCAGTCTGGCAACGCCCGCCATTCAAAGCCGCCGCCTGCTTGTTTCTGCCCGGCAACAGGCGCAGCGCGAAGCCATGTTGAACACAATCAACCAGAAGATCCAAAGCGCCACCAGCGTGGACGCCGTGCTCCAGATCGCCGCGCGTGAGCTGGGTCACGCCCTCGGCGCGCCGATGACGGTTGCCCAATTGACGATGAAAGATTCATCCTCCTAACCCAGGCAGGAGACATGCCGATGTCGAGCAGCGATAAAACCCGGAAGCGTGTGGACGACCTGTTCTCAGGGATGACGCAACTCATCGCGGAAGCGTCCAATGGACACGACCGCGTCCATCCCGAAGAAGAGAGTCTCTCCAATGAACCCGCTACACCGTTGGAGCAAATCGAAGCCTTGCAGGCGCGGGTCCGCGAGTTGGAAGCGCGAGTTAAAGAAAAGGAAGCAAGACCCATCCTCTATGAAAAGGAACAGGTCGGATTCGCCTTCGATGGAGAAGAAGTCCAGCCGGTCCGCAGCGACCAGGTTCCAGGTCCGAATGAAGCGGATGTCCTCAAGACGCCTCTGACCTTCAGCGGCAGGCCCATCGGCGAGGTCAAAGTCGCCAAACCCGCAGACCGTCCGCTTACCGAAGACGATCTCAAAATTGCAAATGCCATCGCCCAGCAGGCATCGCTCCAGATCGAAAACCTGCGCCTGCTTGCCGAAGCCGAGCGCGCGCGAACCCAGGCAGAGGAAGCCACGCATCAATTCGCGCACAAAAGTTGGGCAGACTTTCTCGACGCCATTCACAACGCCGAGCGCATCGGTTATGCCTACGATCAATCGGCGGTGGAACCGTTCTCCGCGCCCGCGCCGGGCGAATACGACCATGTCGAGATCATGGAAACGCTCGACGAACAGATCGGCAGGCTTTTTGTAAAGGGCAACGACTCTCTCACAAGCGACGATAAGAAGTTCATCCAAACCATTGCCAGGCAGGTCAGCCAGCAGGTCGAGAATATCCGCCTGCTGGCGGATGCCGCCCGCGCCCGCGCCGAAGCCGAGGAAGCGACCCGGCTCCTGACCCGCGAAAACTGGGAGGCGTACCAAAGAGACATGGATGGCGCCGTGGGCTTTGTCTACGATTCGGTTAAGGTCTCGCCGATGGGCGATGCGCCGCCCGCCGCCCCTGTTCTCGAACAAACCCTGTTCGTGCGCGGCGAACCCATCGGTCAATTGGCGGTGGCAGGGTTGGAGCATA
>DAOTXI010000154.1:0-3303 GCA_034435475.1 Anaerolineales bacterium | reverse complement strand
GGCAACTCCCAGACCTCCCATTGCCGAAATCGCAAGACACATCAAAACGACGCATCCGATCCCATAGAGGATCATGGATCTGCCAGACTTGGAAACTGCTTGGTTGGATGAGGTAGGCTTTTCCTGAGTCTGAGCCGCGGGTTGGAATCCTGTTTGAGATGGCGCAGGGGATACGTCTTCGCCTTTCAGTGCCCGCTTCCAAGCAGAGGCAAATTCAGCCGTGTTTGAAAAACGATCTTGTGTTTCCTTTGCCAATGCTTTTAGCAAAACCTGCTCTATGGCTGGAGAAATCTCAGGGTTGACGAGCGAAGGCAATGGCAGGGGTTCGCTAAGATGTTTGATGATTACGCCCAACGGGGTATCGGCAACAAAGGGAACCTGCCCGGCAACCATTTCGTACAACATGACTCCCAATGAGTAAATATCTGTCCGTTGGTCTATTGGTAGCGCAGACGCTTGTTCAGGGCTAATGTATGTGGGCGTGCCCATGACAGCGGAAGTCTGTGTGAGGCTTGGAGATGCACTTTCAAGAATCTTAGCGATCCCAAAATCTGTGAGGAATAGATTTCCATTTGCGTCTACAAGAACATTGGCGGGCTTGAGGTCACGATGAACGACGCCTTGGGCATGTGCATACCCGAGCGCGTCGGTAAGTTGAATAAAAATACGATCTACTTCATCCAGGGATAGTGTTTCTGAGATCAATTTGTCTTTTAATGTCCCCGTATCCAGATAGCGCATGGCAAAATATACGACCCCATTTTCCTCACCATAGTCAAAGACCGGGAGAATATGTGGGTGCTCGAGCCTGGCAATGATGCGGGCTTCCTGTTGGAACCGTTTTACGAATTCATCATTTTTTGCCAATTCCAAGGGGAGAACCTTGATCGCCACATGTCGATCCATGGAGGTCTGATGCGCTTTGTAGACAGTTGCCATGCCCCCTTCACCTACCTGCTCAATAATGCGATACGCGCCGAGCATTTGCCCGGGCTGAAGTTGTTCCATTTTTATGCTCCTGCCACCAGTAATTTACGGAACACGATAAACAGCTCTCAAATTGCCTTGCGAATCAAATAAACGTGCTTCTTCCCCTGAACTCCAAACAGCTTCGCCTATGCCCCAGTACAGGTCAATGACGGTATCTGTACCGACGATTGTGTGGACTTGCACGGCTCCACTGGGATACAAAGTAACCTTAGGAAAGGTATAAGTGTTGCCGGTCTCATCCTTGAGTTGCCACGAGGTTATATCCAAATTGCCTTCACCATCAAACTTAATAATGACAACTTCCGAGGTCAGGACCCCTGAGCCAACCACACTACTGATCTTCACTGGGATATCCGTTTGCAAATCTGCGCTTGCAGCAGGAGCGGAGTCACCACCCACAGGGGCTACTTGCGCTACAGCAGGTTGGGTAACGGCGCGAGAATTACGGTCATACCAGAATAAAATTCCACCCGTCACGCTCGCCGAGACGAAGACGTTCAATAGCAGATATTGGATGAGTTTTCGGCGATCCATCGTGTTCGAATCATAGCACAGAATTTCACTACGCCACTATTTTTTCATGGATATCGCAACCCAGTCTTTCATTTGACGAACTTCGCCTCGCTTCAACCCTTTGGCTTGACCAGCCTCTATAACACTTTCCGCCTGATGGTCCAGAATCCCACTTAGGATGATCTCTCCATTGGGCTGAATCAAGTCTGCCAGCCCCGCATCAAAGAGACGGATGAGCACCGGCGCGAGGATATTCGCCACCACCAGCGGCGCGGACTTGAACGGGAATTGCCCCGCCAACACTTCTGTCACCGAACCCTGACCGAGTAGAAGTTCCTCCCCCACCTCATTGACATCCGCATTCTCACGCGAGTTTTTTACAGACTCAATGTCAATGTCCACGCCGAGGACGGTCTTTGCGCCGAGTTTGAGCGCGGCAATGGAGAGAATGCCAGAGCCGCAGCCAACATCGATAACTCGATAATCGATATTTGATGATTGGGTTTCGATGTTCGAATATCGATTATCGAAGTGTCGTTCCATGAGTTCGAGACACAACTGTGTGGTGGGATGAGTCCCTGTGCCGAACGCCATGCCAGGGTCAATTTTGATGGGAGTTCGCTTGGGGTCTGGGTTCTCCAGCCAGGCAGGCAGGATCAAGAGTCCCTCACCGATGAGAATCGGCTTGTAGTTTTGCTTCCAGGCTTCCATCCAGTTTTGATCCGCGATCTGCTTGTATGTGGGAGTCGGTACCGGCTGAATCATCCCCAAATAGAACAGCGACTCTTCGATCTTCTGTCGCGTCTCTTCGAGTTGATCGTTCACCTCCAAATACGCGCGGACGGTGATGGGACCGGTCGCTGTGCCCTCATCCTCATCATTCACAAAGCGAACGCCCTGCTCAGTCATCACGCCGTTGGGAGCAAATCGCGCCAATACATCCGCAACGGATTCGGCGAGTTCGCCGTTGACGGTCAGGGAAATTTCAAGCCAGTTCATGCAAAGTCTCCAGTGAGCAGTTATCAGTTTTTATCGGTGCGGTAAAACTTTATCTGCGCTTTTTCAAGCGTGACCAGACCCGCTTTGATGTGCGGATCAATGACTTCAAGAAATGCCTCAAGTTTTTCTCTGGTATCCACCACCTCAACTACCATTGGTAAATCTTCAGAGAGGCGCTCGATCTTGAACGTGTGGATGACGCGGGAGTTTGCGCCAAACCCCATCACGCCGCGCAAAACCGTTGCGCCTGCCAAACCCTGTTCCCGGGCTTGCAAGACAATCCATTCGTAGAGCGGTTTATGTTCGTACTTGTCAGACTCTCCAATGAAAATGCGAAGCAGGCATCCTTCTTCAGGTAGTTGCATGATGTTACCTCCAGATCATGAACGAAACCGTGCGTCCCAGCCAAACGGCAAAGAGACCAATAATTACACTTGCGCCGATGTTCGCCAAGGCGCTCATCATCTGCCCGTCACGCGCCAAATTGACTGTTTCATTTCCAAACGACGAAAAAGTAGTGAAACCACCAAGAATGCCGACAAACACAAACAGACGCGACTCGCTGGTGAACAGACCACGACTCTCCGCAAGTTGGGCGAGAAAGCCAATAATGAAACAACCGAGCACATTGACCGTCAACGTCCCATACGGAAAGCCGATACTTTTCGTTGCCTGCTGAACCCACCCGCTGACCAGATAACGCAAAACCGAGCCGATAAATCCGCCCGCGCCGACGAGAAGAATGTTTGTCAAAGTTTGTCCTCAACACCGACCGCAGACCACGGACGGCAGACCGCGAAT
>DAOTXI010000153.1:0-5983 GCA_034435475.1 Anaerolineales bacterium | reverse complement strand
GTGTTCAACGTGCAGGGCGGGATGCTTGCCTGGCGGCGGGCGAAATTGCCAGTGCAAAAATAAACAGCCAAAATAAAAAGGCAGCCAGACGGCTGTCTTTTTATTTACCCCCCCCTTGCACGAATCTTCGTAGCGACACCCCGTTAATGCCTTCCAAAACGCTTGTCCCAAAGGGAGGGTTGTCCCGGCGGCAGGGCAACCCTTTCGTTGCTCAACAGGGTTTCCAAAGATGCGGGCGGGTTGCCCCTACTGCTTAACATCAGTGTTTAAATCTTATTCGCAGGCTTCAAATCTTTCAGGTTTAGTTGATATGTTATCCGTCCATTGTATTCGTTCGGTTCATAAGTGAAAAGCAGGTCCACACGTTTGGGCATGGATTTGTGCCAGTCGCCGAGTCGGAACCCGATCGAGTCGTGGATGATTCCTTTTTCATCTTCCACGGATAACTTCAAATGCTTGCCGTCCGCGCCGACAATGCGCGACCCTTTCACTTTGACATTCCGTGCCACGAAGGACGCTTCACGATTGCCGTAGCCGGTCGGTTCGAGGTATTTGAGTCCCTTCTCGTACACCTCCGGGCGCATTTCGGAGAGGTCAACTTCCGCATCAGCCGTAAGAGTGGGTTTGAGTTCTATATCCGAAAGTTTTTCTTTGGCGATATTTTTTAATCGCGCAACTAATTCAGGCAGGTTTTCATTGCGGACGTTGAATCCCGCCGCCGCAGCATGACCGCCGTGGCGTACAAGTAAATCCGCGCATTGATCGAGCGCGTCGGTGATGTGGAATTCCGGGATCGAGCGGCAGGAGCCGCGGGTTTCATCCGCGCCTTTCGATGCGACGATGGCAGGGCGGTAGTATTTTTCCGTCAGGCGCGAGGCGGCGAGACCCACAACGCCGGGGTTGAAACTCTCATCTGCGGCAAAGAACAGGTATGCCTCCGGGTCTTCGCTGAGGACCATTTCTTCGGCGCGGGTTTGCATATCGCGCGTGATGCGCTGGCGTTCGCGGTTCTGCATATCCAACTGCTGGGCGAGTTCTCCGGCTCTGAATACGTCGGCTGTGGTCAATAGCTCGAATGCCGCCAGGGCTTCCTTCAACCGTCCCGCCGCATTCAAACGCGGACCGAGCATAAAGCCGATGTGACCTGCGTTGATCTTTTTCAACGTAACTTCCGAAACAGCCGCAAGGGAAAATAATCCCTGTCGGGTTGTCTGCTGCATCTGACGCAGCCCTTTTTTGACCAACACACGGTTTTCACCGACAAGCGGCGCAAGGTCGGCGACCGTCCCGAGGGCGACAAGGTCGAGCAATGAGTTGAGGATTTGACCGTTGGCGGTGGACGAGAGACCGTCTTCCGTCTGCGGTCTATTGTCCACCAGCAATGCTTCGGCGATCTTGTAGGCAATGCCCACGCCCGCCAGGTCTTTATCAGGATAAATATCCCCATGTTGCTTTGGGTTGATGACCGCCAGCGCAGGGGGGAGGTTTTCATCGTCGGGGTGGTGGTGGTCGCTGATAATCAGGTCCAAGCCCAGGGTCCGGGCATGAGCCGCCTCATTTGGCGAGCGGATGCCGCAATCCACAGTGATGACCAGTTTGACTCCATCCGCTTTTAATTCATCCAGGGCGTTGTTGTTCAGCCCGTATCCCTCTTCAAAGCGGTTTGGGATGTATCCGCGCACATCCGCGCCGATTGATTTCAACGCTTCGACGAGCAGGGCGGTGGCGGTGACTCCGTCCACGTCGTAATCGCCATAGATGGCGATGGTTTCTTTGTTCTGGACGGCTGAATGGATGCGGTGAATGGCTGTTTTCATTCCAGTCATTTGGAACGGGTCTGTGTTCATGTTCGGTTCGCCTCGCAGAAAAGCCCGCGCAGAGGGGTCGTCGGCGAATCCGCGGTTGAACAGGATTTGACGTAACAGCGGGGGAAAAGCCGAAAGGGCTGAATCAGCCTCAGGCGTGATGCGGGGCGGGATGTTCCAATGTTTATCCTGTTTCATAATGGTTGCGCGAGTATAAACGAGACACGACCCGCTCGGAAGGGCATTGATTGGTATTTGGAGGCGGTATAATTTGCGAAGGAGTTTCACATGAGAGAACTTGCCCCGGACGAAAAATCATCCACCGTTTTTATCTACACACCTGCATCGTTGATCCGCGGGGATATCATTCTGAGAGAATCCGCGCGCGTCAGCATCTGGCTGCGGACGCAGGGCGTGCCCAATTTCATCCATGTTTTCAAGGCGAATATCATTCAACTGGCAGGTTCGCCGCCGAGAACATACACAAAAGAGGAGGTGTTTATTCCCACCTCAGAGGTGATCGGTTTTCACCTTTCGCCCCCCGCTCAAGACCCGCTTGATTATGACCCTTCCGAGACGAACCGTCGGATGCAATCTGTTCAAGCGCTGGCAGGATCGTTCGAGATCAAATCGCTCCTGCGGGTTTCAACCGCCACTGATATTGCCGCCGGGCTGGATGTGATGAATACGACCTGGATGTCTTTGTACGATGCGGAGATCACCAATCCGTATGTGCCGCAACTCAGCCTGAGCGTGCCGATGTTGTTGGTGCGCCCGAACAAGGTGACTATCGGGTTGTTGTAGCAGTACAGCACGGAGCGCCACCATCACATGGAAAACCTTTCGCTAACCACGCCTGCATTGTTATTCCCGACTGTTTCGTTATTGATGCTTGCGTATACCAATCGTTTTTTGACCCTTGCGACCATCATCCGTAATTTATACGACCGTTTTCACGACAGCAAGGACCGGAATTTACTTGCGCAAATTGACAACCTGCGGAGGCGGGTGTATCTCATCCGTAATATGCAGATCGTGGGGGTGATTAGCCTGCTGATGTGTGTGATCAGTATGTTTGCGCTGTTTGCCGGTTGGATGGTTGGCGGGGCGTGGAGTTTTGGCGCCGCTTTGGTGTTTATGATCGTTTCTCTCGGCATGTCTCTGCATGAGTTGACCATTTCGGCGGGAGCCCTTGATTTGTTATTGACCGATTTGGAGGACGGTGAACACGTTTGAAAATAGCCGGGGATTATTTTTGGGCTGAACGATTTAACAGCCCCCCGATCTCCATGACTGCGCGGACCAGCAGGTCTTCGGGACAGTGCGAGAATGCCAGCCTGAAGGCATTTTGAGGGCAGGGACCGGGGTAGAAGATGTGCGCGGGGGCAATGGTGATTCCTTTTTTCAGGGCGCGATGAAACAATTCAAGGACTGGGATCTCGTCCGGAAGCCAGATCCATACAAAGAAACCGCCTGATGGTTTCGTCCAGCGCAACTCAGGCGGGAAGTAATTTTGCATGGCGTTCAAGAGGGCGTCACGGCGCGAACGGTAAACGGGGACGATGCGCTCCAGATGACGTTCGTATTCGCTGGTCGAAAGGAAGTCTGCCAGCGCGCGTTGGTTGAGGGTTTCGACGGGTCCGCTTGAGATGGCTTTCAGGCGTTCGATGTGTTCGCGTAAACGCCCCTGACAGAGTACGAATCCGATACGGAGACCCGGCATCAGCGAATGTGAAAACGTCCCGACATAAATCACTTCCGGGTCCAGGGCGCGAAGCGGGGTGTGCGGAAATCCGTCATAGGTCAGGTCGCGGTAGGTCGCATCTTCCACGACCGGCACGTCGTACTTGTTCGTTATCTTTAGAAATTCATGGCGGGCATTCATCGTCCAGCAGGCTCCGAGCGGATTTTGATGATCTGCCGTTACGAATACGAAACGCGGACGAGTGGTCTCATGCTGGAGTTGTTCTTCAAGCGACGACCAGTCGGGTCCGCTTTCCAGCAGGTTGAAGCCGCGCACGTTCAGACCAAGGTAGGTAAAATTCGTCCAGTTGCCAAAGTATTGTGGCAGTTCGGTTAGAACGGTGTCGCCGGGCGCTGCCATTGCGCGGCTGATGAGTGATACGCCCTCCAAGACCCCATTTGTAACGAGGATGTCGTCGGGATCCGCTTGAATGCCCTGCTTGACAAGGTCCGCGCATATGGCTTGCCTGAGCGGATAATAACCCTGCGGATGCTCGTAGTTTGCTGTTTTCTTTCCATCCCGCCTCAAGACCCGTTGACGGGAGCGGTCGAAGTCCTCCACCGGCATTAACTCATCTGACGGCGGACCATACCCAAGCGAGATCACGCCTTCGGTCCAATGCATGCGGCGAATGTCGGCGATCAATTCGTCTGTTTGGGGATTCTCGCGCCGGGGTATTTTCTCGATCGCTACTGTGTTCTCGCTCAACCCTTTTTCGATGTAGGTCCCGCTTCCCTGCCGTGATGCCAGCACGCCCCGCGCTTTGAGCTCCTGATAGGCATTGATGATGGTGGAACGATGGACATTGTTCTGCTCTGCCAGCGTGCGGGATGGAGGCAGGCGTTCACCCGGCTTCAATTGTCCATTCTGCGCAGCCTGCGTGATGTAGTCCGCCACTTGCAGGTAGAGGGGCTTGGTCGCATTTATATCCAAAGGGATGAGCATGGTTTTCACGGATTCAATTTTACCCATGGAACCGTGACGGGTAATCCGCGTTTATCGTTATCCGGTAGGATGGCTTTCCGGTCGGTAATCAGGACCGAATATCGTTCGCCCGGCAAAACGTCCACCGCAATCAACGGACTCCCCACGCAGTCGGTCGGGATCGAACATTCTGTGTAGCCGTAGTGATATTCCGTCGGGGCATTGCTGAGGCGGGCATAGAATATATAGGTGCCAGGCGCGGGGACCGCCATATCAAGCGGAGGCGAGGTGGGTAAATAAGGCGCGGTATGCATCCCGGCAGACATGAAGATGGTAATTGTCCTGCCTGTGTACACTTCCTGCGCATAAAGATTGGCGGAAAAGCCCGCCCCGCCTGAGCCCATATTGAGGGCGATGTTCACCATGGCGGGAGTCCCTTCGAAAGTGGGCGAGGGAACCTGGGTATAAAAGGGAACGATGGTGGCAGTGAGGAAATGATTTGGGTCGAGTGTGGGGGGCTTGGTCAATTCAACGGTCAGCGGTGTGGGGATGGGCAGGGAGGTTTCTTCCGTGCTCGCGTTGGAGCCGCACGCCATCAGGGTGAGAAGACCTGCAACGCAAAATGAAACAATAATTTTTTTCATCGGATTGTTCCTTTCTTATTATTATAGGGCTGGGATGGGTTTTGGAAAGAACCAATCCGGGTCTGTGTGGCGTGCCAATTTTGAACCGCCTCATCCTGTATAATCAGCGCGATGTTCGAATTTCAGATCACCGCAAAAAACAACCGCGCCCGCGCGGGGGTCTTTTCCACGCCGCATGGTGAGTTGGTTACGCCGGTCTTTGCGCCGGTTGGAACACAGGCAACGGTCAAAACACTTACGCCGGAGCATCTCAAAGGCATCTCTGCGTCATTGGTTTTGAGCAATACCTATCATCTCTATCTGCGCCCCGGCGACGAGTTGGTGCGCGACATGGGTGGACTGCACAAGTTCATGCAGTGGCATCGCCCCATGTTAACCGACTCCGGCGGTTTTCAAGTTTTTTCCCTGGCGCAAACCCGCAAAATTGATGAAGACGGCGTGACTTTCAAGAGTCACATTGACGGCTCGACGCACCGCTTCACGCCGGAAAAATCCATCGCCATTCAAGAGAATCTTGGCGCCGACATCATCATGGCGTTCGATGAATGCGCCGACCCAAATGACCATGCCTACATCCAAAAAGCCATGGAGCGGACTCATCGTTGGGCGGAGCGTTCACTGAAAGCGAAGACCCGCCTCGACCAAGCCCTGTTCGGAATCGTGCAAGGTGGGGTGAATCCTGCACTGAGAACCGAGTCTGCCAAATTCATTGCGTCTCTTGATACGCCCGGCATTGCCATTGGCGGGCTTTCCGTCGGCGAGACCAAGCAGCAGATGCATGAGACGCTGGATGTAGTCACGCCTTTGCTGCCCGAAAACAAGCCGCGCTACCTGATGGGAGTCGGCACACCCGAAGACCTCATCAA
>DAOTXI010000152.1:0-2120 GCA_034435475.1 Anaerolineales bacterium | reverse complement strand
TGGGCACTAACGAAAATTATCTCGACCCCGCCAACTGGAACAACGGCGGGAGAATCCCCGGGGCTGGGCAAACCGCCCTGCTCGACGGTCAGTTCGCCGTGATCGACCCGCTTGACCC
Organism: Anaerolineales bacterium; assembly: GCA_034435475.1. Lineage (GTDB taxonomy): Bacteria > Chloroflexota > Anaerolineae > Anaerolineales > Villigracilaceae > Villigracilis. Next base: position 2,002 of record DAOTXI010000152.1, on the reverse strand, counting down.
CACACCCATTCCACTGGGGAACCTGGTTTTGCGTAATAAAGCCGAGATCATCATCGATAATGCCAATTTATTGTTTGATACGGTGGATATAAGTGGTTGTGATGTGAATGCTACCTTGCTCCAAAGTGCGGTGCGGGCACGAAAAGCATATCAGTCGAAATATATTAAAGAAGCAAATACAAAAATATACGATACAACGATACAAACACAGACCCTTTTACTTTCTTCAGGCTGTGGGGTCAGCTTAGATACTTCTTTGCTGAATGAGAATCGCATCGTTGTGCAAGACTCCGATTCTTTCATTCAATTTGGCTTGGGCGGCGACCAACCCGCCTCTCCCACCGCCCTCGGACCCGGTCACTTCGCCCGCATGCAAGGCAACTCGATTGACCTCGATGGGCAACTCGAACTCTTCGTCGTCTATGGCTTTTCGCCCGACCCCGGCGACACTTTTGAGATCATTACCAACACGGGCGGCAATCCCATCAATGGCGCGTTTGCCAACGCTCCCGAAGGCGCGGTCGTGACTGGCTTGTGCAACATCCAATTCCGCATCACCTACGCCGGCGGAGACGGCAACGATGTGGTCATCACCGCCGAAACGCGCACCGAACCTGATCCGCTTTGCGCGAGCGACTTCAGTGATTCCCGCCCCGAAAAGAACGTTCTCCTCACCGCCTCTTCACTAGACCTCGAACCTGCCGCGCCGCTTCAAGCCCAAGACCTCATCCTGAGAGATAACGCCCAACTCAACCTGCGCAACGGCTCGCTCACCACCCGCAGAGTAGACACAAGCGGCTCCACGCTGAACCTGTTCAACTTCCACCTCAAGACAGATATTTTCATCCCTGCGGGTTTTGGCGGCTATAGCCTCAACCCTTCCTTCCTCGAAGCCGAGCGAGTGGAGATCAATTCCAGCGAAACCATCTCCTCTTTCGGCATAGGCGGCGTTGAACCCGCTGGCGAAAATGCGCTGGGCGAAGGTCACCACGCCCATTTGCAGGCAGAGCGCATTCGCTTAAATGGTAAATTGAAAATCTTCTTCGTGTATGGCTTCACCCCCCAGCCCGGGCAAACCTTCCAGATCATCACCGTCAACCGCGCCCGCATCGGCGAGTTCGAGAACGCCCCCGAAGGCGCAGTCGTTGGCGGCTACTGCGACGTGGAACTGGTCATCTCCTACACTGGCGGCAACGGGGACGATGTTGTGCTCACTGCGCAAAAGTCCGCCAACCCCAACCCCGAGTTGGAGTGCGCCTCTACAGCGCCCGAAAACCAGCCTGAACCCACTCAAGAAATGGAAAGTAAAACGAACACAACCCCCTATCTTATCGGCGGCGGTATCCTCGTGCTGATCGTATTGCTCGCAGTCGTTTTCAGAAAACGCCCGGCGTAATATTTTCATCCACAGTAATATCAAAAACAGGTCATGCAAATGCATGACCTGTTTTTTCATTGATTAACAAAACATTTGTGCTAAAATATCTTTTCAGCACAGGAGAAATATGTCATCCAATAAGATCCGCGTCGTGGGCGCGCGCGTCCACAATTTGAAGAACATCACCGTGGAAATTCCACGCGACAAATTCGTCGTCATCACCGGGCTTTCGGGTTCGGGAAAATCGTCGCTGGCGTTCGATACCATCTTCGCCGAAGGTCAACGGCGCTATGTCGAGTCGCTTTCAGCGTATGCGCGGCAGTTCATCGGTCAAATGGACAAGCCCGATGTGGATTATATTGAAGGGCTCTCCCCCGCTGTTTCGATTGACCAAAAATCCACCAGCCATAATCCGCGTTCCACCGTAGGCACGGTGACCGAAATTTACGATTATATGCGTTTGCTTTTTGCGCGTGCGGGCATTCCGCACTGTCCCGTCTGCGGACGTGAAGTGTCCAAGCAGTCGGCGCAAGAGATCGTGGACAAGGTCGCCAACCTGCCCGAAGGCACGCGCATTCTCATCCTTGCCCCGCTCGTGCGCGGACGCAAAGGCACGTATCAAGC
>DAOTXI010000151.1:0-6585 GCA_034435475.1 Anaerolineales bacterium | reverse complement strand
CCATTGTGCCGATCTATGACGCGGGGGAAGTTAACCAACAACCCTACTTTGTCATGCGTTTCATGAACGGCGGCTCCCTCTCTGATGTGATCGAAAAGGGAGCGATCCCCATTGAAGACACCGCAAAAATCATCGAAAGGGTTGCCCAGGGACTCGCGTATGCGCACCGCAAAGGGGTGATCCACCGCGACCTGAAACCCGACAACATCCTCTTCGACGAGACCGGCGAACCGTTCATCTCCGATTTCGGCGTGGCCAAAATGGCGGAATCCACCAGCAACCTGACCGGCTCCGGCGTGATCGGCACGCCTGCCTACATGAGCCCCGAACAGGCGCAGGGAGTTAAGATTGATCAGCGCAGTGATGTGTACGGGCTGGGAGTGATCGTCTACCAAATGCTGACCGGACACCAACCCTACAGCGCTGATACGCCCATGGGTGTGGTTGTCAAACATATTACCGACCCCGTGCCGGAAATTCTCAAAGTCCTGCCAAACCTGAAACCCGAAGTGGACTCCGTCATCAAAACCGCCATGGCGAAGGAAAAAGAACAACGCTTCGCCAACACCATCGAACTGGCGAAAGCCCTGAACCTGGTCGCCTTTGGCAATACCGGGAACCTGACTTTCTCTACAAACAGCGGCATTACATCACGGTTGGGCGCTCCCGCCGCCAAAACCACCTCCCGCGGATTAAACACCGGATTGATCGTCGCCGGGGTCGTCCTTTTAATCGCCGTCATCGGTTTCCTCCTCCTCCGCAACCAGCTTCTCGCGCCAGATGCCGCACCAACCGACACAATAGCAGCCACATCTGTCGAAGAAGAACCAACGGAACTTGTCGAAGTGGAAGTTACACCCACACTTGAAACCATCCCCACCGGACCGGTCTTTGCGCCCGCCTGCTCGGCAGAGATTGCCTTCCCCACCTCCGCAGCACGGGAAACGGATAACTACTGCGTTCAAAAGATTCCATACGCCTCGGCCAAGATGGAGGAAAATGCGGTCTTCAACGTTTTGAATACCGACGGCTCGAAATGCCGACAGGAGGCAATCAAAAACGGAGAGAAGGTCATCTCCTGCACCGGGCCAAGTTTTGCAGTTGTTCAACTCGAAGTCTGTCTCCCCCCGGAGCTTTCCGAACAAGACCTTGCTCAATGTTCGGCAGATTCAACCTTCAATGCCGACAATGCCTGTTGTGTTGCAATCCCCAAAGAGGAAGCGGGCTGCAAGGTGATCGAAATCCAACTCAAGGGTTGCGGCGGATAGTACAAATCGGGCGAGTGACAACGCCCGATTTTTATTTCACAACAGGATGATAGAATTGCGGCATGGGTACGTTGTATCTCGTCGCCACACCGATTGGCAATCTCGAGGACATCAGTCCGCGCGCATTGAAGGTTCTGCGCGAAGCGGTCCTGATTGCCGCCGAAGATACGCGTCATACCGGGAAACTCCTCCAACGCTTCGGCATCGAAAACAAACTGACCAGCTACTGGGAACACAACAAACTAAATAAACTGGACTTCATTCTCGATCATCTTTCAAAGGGCGATGTGGCTCTGGTTTCGGATGCGGGTACTCCTGGAATCAACGACCCCGGCTACGAATTGGTCCGCGCCGCCCTCGCCTCAGGCTTCGACGTTTTGCCTGTCCCTGGTCCCTCAGCCCCCGTCTCCGCCTTGAGCGTTTCAGGACTCCCAACGGACTCCTTTCTCTACCTCGGTTATCTCCCCCACAAATCCGGTGAACGTCGCAGCGCCCTTGAACAAGTTTCAAACTTTCCCTACACTTTAATTTTTCTCGAAACCCCGCACCGCATCGCGGACTCGCTTGCAGACATCCTTGCCATGCTGGGAGACCGCCGTATCTGCGTCGCCCGCGAGATGACCAAACTCCACGAAGAATACTGGCGCGGAACGGTCAGCGGCGCGGTCGAACATTTCACTTCCAAAGAGCCGCGGGGCGAGTTTACGCTGGTGATCGAAGGGAGGGCAAAGGCCCCAAAGGGAGGCTACGCACTGGAAAGTGAAAAGTGGGACGAAAGCGAATTGTTGGAAGCCGTTAAAAAGGGGGTGGCGATGGGCAAATCCGCGAAGGAACTATCGGTTGAACTGGCAGAGTTAAGCGGTTGGAATAAAAAAGAAGTCTATGCCCTGATCAATTCAATGAAATAGCCGGAAAACACGCTCTTTTCAGAACGTGTTTAGCGGAGAGGGCGGGATTCGAATATCATCCCCTCAATGGGGGCGCGCGACCGCAAACAAAAAACGCACTCTTGCGAATGCGTTTTAGCGGAGAGAGCAGGATTCGAATATCATCCCCTCAATGGGGGCGCGCGACCGCAAACAAAAAACGCACTCTTGCGAATGCGTTTTAGCGGAGAGGGCGGGATTCGAACCCGCGACCGGATTTAAGCCCGGCACTCACTTAGCAGGCGAGCCCATTCAGCCACTCTGGCACCTCCCCAATCCGATTTGCGATGGATATTGTAATCGTAAATCGCCAATCGTCAAATCTGAAATCGTCCAGCGGAGGGAGTGGGATTCGAACCCACGTTGGTGTGACCCAAACATGTTTTCAAGACATGCGCCTTCAGCCGCTCGGCCATCCCTCCAAATTCCGACTTTTTCGGAAACGGAAGCGATTTTACCATAACAAAACCGCCGCTTTTGAATTGCGATATGGGGACGCTAAAAGTTTGTAGATGGGTCTTCAAAAGAGTCTCTGAGGTAGGCTTGGGATTGGACGACCCCAAATCGGAGGCTCAAATGGGGTTTACGCAACATGGACAATACTGACCAACTGACCCCTCCTCATACGGACGTCTCACTTCAAATCAAAAACACTGGGACATCCATCCCAGTGTTCTCGCGCCATTCCTTCCAATGCTATAATTAACACATGGACGCAGAATTTGACATCAAACTTTATCGAGAGCGCTGGAAAGCTGTTGAAGAAATCGAACGGCAGGAACTTCGTGCCTTGACGATTGAGCAACACTGGAAACAAATTAATAATCTTGTACGTTTTGCGCTTGAAAATGGCTTTACTCGCAGTGACGATGATGGCGAAATGGAAGTTTTTCAGCGTTGGTCAAAACTGAGGGGAACAGCATGAAATTAGATAAAGACATTGAACCGTTTCGCGCGACAATCGAAGCCCTACAAAGACTCCTTGAAAAGTTTGACAATCGCGGTGTCATCATTGGCGGCATTGCTGTAGGTTTTTTAGGTCGACCCCGCCTCACCGAAGATGTAGATGCGATGTTTTTACTTTCCATTCAGGATATTTCCAAATTTCTTGAGACAGCAAGGAACGAAAATATTGAGCCAAGAATCCAAAGCGCAGATGAGTTTGCGCGCAAGAACCGTGTTCTTTTGCTTCGACACACTCCCACTGAAACGAACATTGATATTTCTCTCGGTATCATGCCTTTTGAGGAAGAGATGGTCGAAAGAGGAATTGTTCAATCGACTGCTACTCTTTCGGTGAGACTCCCCACCCCTGAAGATTTGATCATCATGAAAGCCGTTGCCCACCGACCAAAAGACCTTGAAGACATTCGCACAATTATTGACAAACACCCCCAACTCGATGTTGACCGCATCCGCAAGTGGACAAAATCTTTTGCAGACATCCTTGAATTGCCATCCTTATGGACAGACATCGAAGGCATGTTCAAATAGAAACTCGGAAGCCGAAACTTCCGAGTTTTTTCTTATCCTTTCGTGGCTAACCGCCTTTCAACCTCATCCTGTATTGACCTCGCCCCACGAAATCCAAAATCCCTTTATCCCGCAAAAACTGCAATTGCTGGCGGACTTTTGCCTTCACATTGTGATTGGATGGATGTTTGGCTTTCAAAACTCCTTCAAAGGCATAAACATCTTCCAATGAGAATTCTTCCTTTTTGATTTTCTCAACACACATCAAAACATCCAACAGCCAGCCCTTTGATTCAATGCTCTGCGTTGCTTTGACAAAATCGGTCTTGCTCCACTTTTCAAGCACTTCGTCTTTGCTTTTGACCACACCGTTTTGGACAAAGAATATCTTTCCCAACTCAGGGATATTGCTCACGTCAATATTGCACCCAATCCAACCCGCCCGTCTTGCGGTGGGACTCAGCGCCTTGCGCTTCTCAATAATCGAAGGGACAAAGAAGTACTTCGGGATGGTCAGGAAATTTCTAACCCCAAAAGTGGACTTGTCGTAAGTCAAAAAGAAAAAATTAGGATTGTTGTCCGATTTCAGACGTTCAATCATTGTGGAATATGCGCCATCCACAATCTTCTTTCCCATTTGCCCATTTTTTGACTTCAGTTCATATTCTTCTGCACATCTCTTGCAGTAAAAATCAGCAACAGGAGAATTGTTTTCAAAACGATTTAACGCATTTCCACAATTTGGGCAAAAAACCGACTTACTTACCCAACTTTCCGTCAAAACGCGGATTTGTTGAGAGGCACTTGAATAATTGCTTGCTATTTCTGAAGTCAATTTCAACTGCATATCTTTCAGCCTTTTCCGCTAACTGGATTGGGATACATTTTCCTCCATTCATCCAATGATGTCAAATACTTACGCCCTAAAACTCGGACATCATGCCAGCAATCATCACACAATTCGAGCAAATCCGCCGAGCCTTCTTCCTAACAAACCTTTTTATGGCAGCGTTCACATTCCCAAAGTTCACCTTTGCAGGCGGTGTGATTTTTGCTCTCACAGCCAACGATTCTATTCATAGTGTGGCGATTATAAGGATCGAAAAAAAGAGGTTGTGTCCATTTTTAGACACAACCTCTTTTTGATAGTTCTTGTTTTTATCCGCGTTCTTCTGCGTTTATCTGCGTCCCAAAAACCTACCCACCAAACCCCAACTCCTTCAAATTCTCCTCACGGCTCTTCTTCCCCCCCCCGCCCATCTCCTTCCAAAACGACTCATCATACCGTCTCGAGCGCACAGGTAACGGCATCGGCACGCCCCAACCGAGCAGCAGCACCTCTTCCTTCGGCTGTAAACGCGCCAACATCCCGCGCAGCGAGTCGCGCCCCGAAAGACCCGAAAGCACCGCCTGAATATCCAGGTCATCGCCCAGCCAGCCGCTGATGCGCGTGCCCAACTGACTCATCAACTCATCATAGATCTGCGAAGGACGCTGGTCTACGATCAACAGCGTCACATAATATTTGCGCAACTCGCGCGCGATGGTCGCGAAGGTCGTCTGCGCCGCCATCTCGCGGTTGAGCAGTTTATGCGCCTCCTCCACTACAATGATCAACGGCTTCGGCTCCGCTTTGCCGTGCGTGCGGAACTCATTCGTCTTCTTCTCCCACGCCGCGCGGATCTTCCTTGTCAACAAATTCGACACCAGCAGATAATCCAGGTCACTCTCATGCTCGCCGAACGATAGCACTACATGCTTGCCCGCCTCCAACGACTGAATGATTTGCGCCACCGAATCCGCCGCAGCGTTGTCCACGATATAGGGCTTGCCGAACAGCCGTCGGAGTTTGTCATGAAGCGCCTCCGTCGCCATCACATTCACACCGTTCTCCATCGCCCACTTCGCCAGGCTCCCCTCCGCAGGCACTTCCTTCGTCTTGCCACGCTCATCTTCAATCATCACCGTCTCACGGCTCATCCCCCGAAACTCAGCAAACCACTTATCCCGAAACGTCGTGTACAACGCATTCAAAATCGTCGGCGTCGTCTCGCGCAGATTCAACTCGCGTGAAAGCGTTTCAATATCAGATGTGGAAATGTCTCCCGTTGAGATTTCCAAATTAAAGTCAACTTGATTGCCTCTGATGGTGCTTCCTGCTCCCAAGCCAACGCATCTTACTCCGCCCTTGAACAGGGTCTTCAAACCCTTCACGGCTTTTTTCGTGTCTGACGCCACATAGTCAAACCCATACTCATTGTGCATATCCAGCACCAGCACTGCCGCCTGATTGCGCTTCATCAACCCTGCCAGCACCAGCCGCGTCAGGAACGACTTGCCTGTCCCCGTCGCCCCGAAGACTCCAGACGACCTCTGCACTAACTTATCCAAATCAATGCACACGGGATGATTCTGCTCGCGGGTGTACCCAATGACAAAATTGCTTTCCTTGTTCGGGTCACCGAAGATCTCAGCGATATCGCCCTCATTCGCCAGCGACACGACCGCATGGTGCGGTGGAATATTCTTGACGGGCAAAATGCGCGGCGCATCTTTCAACCCCGCGTCAATTTTTCCCTGCCAATCTTTGTACTCAGGCGTACCGAGTTCGGGACCGACCTCCAGCATCAGGTTCGGCAAGACTTCAAGGTTTGCATACAATGTCTGTCCATGCAGCGCCTTGGCGATGTGCGCAGGGAAACGCACCTCCGTCTGCTCGTCCGCAAAACGCGGGTCTGTCGCACCGAGATTGATGTCCGTCACGATGCCGTAATAATTCCAATGTCCGCTGTGGATGACGACAAACGCCCCCTCCTGCATCTCCTGCGGAGAGACCGTTAATCTGACCCGAAAATTTTCCTTCAACCCGCCGCCGACGAGATATCCGATTTGTGTACGCTGATTTTGCATAAGAACTC
>DAOTXI010000150.1:0-12765 GCA_034435475.1 Anaerolineales bacterium | reverse complement strand
GATGCTCTCCACCGAGTTCAAACACGGACCGCTCTCCGCGGTTAGCAAGGGCTTCCCGATTATTTTCGTGTCAGATGGCAGCGCAACCCCGCTCATCATCAGCGGACTCAACGAGGTGAAGGTCCGCGGCGCGCGGACAATCGTCATCGCCGAAGAAGACGCCCGCCTGCGAGCCAACTGCGACGCCCTGATCGTGCTTCCAAAATCAGACCCGCAGATTTCGGCGTTGCTCGGTGTTTTGCCGTTGCAGTTGCTGTCGTATCACATGAGTGTGATGCGGGGGTTCGACCCTGATTTCCCGAGGAATTTGAGTAAGACCTTGACTGTTGATTAGGAACGGTGATTGGTAAGTGGTAATTAAGACCTGACAGTTTTTTATTGGACGGCGTGCGGGAGGACGGGGAAAATAAAGCGGAGGTTTTCGACTGCGCCTTTGGGGCTGCCAGGCAGGTTGATGATGAGAGTTCGCGCAGATGCAAGACCGGGCGCATCTTTTTAAGTAAATCGTCGAATGTTTCTTTACAGATATTGACCGCCGACCACAGACCATAGACCGCGGGCCGCCGTCGGCGGCCGGCTTGTGGTGTTAAATTTCTTTTGGCGTTCTACGTAGATGACAGCTTTGGCCGCCTCGGGGCGATGTCTCGCGGGGCAAAGCCTGTGGAGCCGGCGGTCGGGATGACATCGAGATCATCTACAAACCATTAGCGCCCCCTAAAGACATGCTTCAGCAACGCTTCAAGTGGATCGTGTATAATCCAAACCAAGCCGCAAGCGATACCAGAGGATTTTATATGCTTTCAATGCTCGTCTCAAAAATCAGAAAACCGGATTTATTCAATAGAATAATTAAAAAGATTGGCTCGTTTTTTTACCTGTCGCAGTGGATCATACTAATATCATCAGACGCGAACCACAATTCCATGTCGTGGAAAAAATTCAGGCCGCTCCTCCCCCCTACAGACCGCTTTTGGGCCGATCCGTTCATCTGGAAGAAAGAGAATACATATTACTTGTTCATTGAAGAATACATGTACTCCACTCGCCGCGGGCGGATCGCATGCCTAACACTTGACAACAACCTGAATATTACGTCCAATAAAGTTGTACTCGAAAGGCCATACCACCTTTCGTATCCCTTCTTGATCGAAATTGACGGGGAACTTTTTATGATCCCTGAAACGAAGGAAAACAATGGCATTGAAGCGTATCGGTGCATTAATTTTCCCGACAAGTGGGAATATGCGAAAACGCTCATCCCAAACGTTCAGGCCACGGATGCCACACTGGTCAGGTCAGGCGGAAAATGGTGGCTTTTTGCAACGATCAATGATGAAAACGGTACGACATGGGACTCGCTCCACCTTTTCTATTCAGACCACCCGCTATCTAGTCACTGGGTGGCCCATCCAAAAAACCCGATTATTAATGACGTGAAATCGGCGCGCCCAGCCGGTCATATTTTTTCACACAACAACCACCTGATGCGTCCGTCGCAGGATTGCTCCAAGAGATACGGATATGCGATCAACTTTAATAGGATTAAAACTCTTAACGAGACCGACTATGAAGAAGTTAACGAAATCAGTTTTGCGCCGCCAAAAATTGGCAAATTCATTGCCGCACATACATACAATAAATCATCCGGGCTGACAGTAATAGACGCAACCATTTTGCGGCGGAAACGAGGCATAGGCATATAAGGATATTTAAATTTCCTTGCAGGTTCTTAATTCGCCAAAAGGCTGTTCTTGTTAATCTACGCCGATTTGCGCGAATTCATAGAAAATTGGAAAAAATTTGTGCAGAGTAGTGAATAAAAAGCCATTCTGCGTAAGTCCGAAATGATGCGAAATCAGGCTATTAAGTGGAGCCTTCATGAAAAAAATATTCGCCATCGCCTGGAAAGACGCGGTCATTCGTTTTGCAAGCGCATCAGAATTATTGTTCTTCATTATTCTGCCGCTGGTCTTTACCTTTTTGCTGGCAGGCGGAACGCCCTCTGGCAACCCCGAAAACAACCGTATTCGTCTCGTCGTTGTAGATGAGGCAAACACCAGCATCTCGCAGGAACTCATCGCCGAGTTGGAGAATTCCACAGCGGCATACCCTGAGGTGATGAGCCTCGCAGACGCCGAAGAGGAATTTAATGCGCGGCGCGTCTCTGCCCTGCTCATCATCCCCGCCGGGTTAGACTTATCTGCCATTCAAAACGGAACCGCCGAATTGGACTTCCGCCAACAGCCCAACGACATGGACGGAATCATCGTCCAACGCGCCATACAAACCGCATTGCGGCGCGTCAGCAGTTCGGTCAACGCCGCCAAAATGGCAGTGGATGAAGCAAAATTAAAGCGCGAGTTTGAATCGGCTAAAGCCGAACAAGCCTATTTTGAAGAAGCGCTCGCCCTTGCAAAAGACATGCAAGCCGATACGCCCAAACGAATCACCGTCCGCGAAGGCTCCACCCCAGACCAGGTGGAATATGACCCGCGCGCCAATTCCTCTGCCGGGCAATTGGTGACATGGGTCTTCATCCCATTATTCGGCATCTCCGCCCTCTTCGCCTACGAACGCCAGCAAGGGACTCTGCGCCGTCTGCTGACCACACCCACCAGCAAGGCTGTTTTTTTGCTCGGCACGATCTCCGGTCAGGTGGTGATGGCGCTGATACAAATGTCCCTGCTGATTCTGTTCGGCATGTTTGCGCTCAACTTACAATGGGGCAATCAACCGCTGGCGCTCTTCGTTCTGCTGACCTGTGCCGCACTGGCAGGCGGAGCGATTGGCACAACGATGGGAACTTTCATCAAGAGTGAAAGTCAAGCCAGCGGGTTAAGCATCATGGCGGGCATGGTGATGGCATTGCTGGGCGGATGTTGGTATCCGCTGGAGTTGTTCCCCGCGGCCGCGCAAAACATCGTGAAGATTCTCCCCACCACCTGGGCAATGCAAGGACTGCTTGACATCGTCCTGCGCGGCGGCGGCTTGGTGGATATTTTGCCTGAGTCGGCAGTACTACTTGGCTTTGCGGGGATGTTCTTTACGATTGGAGTGATGAGATTTAGATATGAGTAACAAGTAACGATAAAGAAGAAAAAAAAGCGGAAGCAGTCCCTACTGCCTTCCGCCTTTTTTTCTTTCTGCCTTCTGAAACTACTTCGCAACCTCCACCTTCACACTCACATTCAATGTATCGCCCGCCTCTTCGAGCGCGTCGCTCCAATCATTGAAGTTCAACTTCGGCGGCACAAGGACAATGCCTTTCATCGTAAAAAGAGGCGTGCCGCTCATCGGCGCGGGCGCGGCGCTGGTATCCATGCTTTCGATATTGATACCCTGCGAAGCGAGATGATGTGAGATTTGTTGAATGATACCCTCATGATCTGCACCGGTCACTTCGATCTCGTAAGGCAGCCAGCCTGCGAATTTTCTGCCTTCTTCATCGGTTTGAGCCAATGTGATCTGATACCCCTCCCGGCGCATGGGTTGAAAATCGTTATCAAGTTCGCTCACATCCGCAGTGGGAACTTTCACCAGCATCAACATGGCAAACTCCCCGCCCAGGTGCGCCATGCGGCTGGATTCAACATTCCCATTGCGCTTCACAACCAGACTTGTGACCTGATCCACCAACCCGATCTTATCTTTGCCTGTCAGCGTCAACACAATATTATTCGCCATGATAGTTTCCCTTTCATGTTTGTGAAATATTAAACCGAGTATAGCACACCCAAAAACACGCAGTTAGTGATTCTTTGGAGGGCCCTTGAGAGAAGCGTCTTGAATCAGTCAGATATGGGAATGGGAGCAAACAAGCAATAGCCAGCAAGCGAGGTAAATACGCTGGAAGGCTCAACTGGCTTGCCACTCCGACCGCATGAGCGCCTTGACCCAGTCTTTTTTCGGTTCGCCATTTCGAAATGAATAGCCTTCAAAGATGTCATTCAAGCGTTCGCACAGTTCGCAGGCTTGCTTGGCAGAAGGAGCGCGGTTGAAAGGTCCAGAGAATGTTTTCGTTCTTCCCGATTTATAAATGACAATGCCCGCAATTTGCCGCCGGACGAACGGTCATTCATTCCGGCTTTTCAACCTTTTATGGTTAATGAGACTTTTCCGAGTCTGGGTCATCCCTGAGCAATTGGACAGCGTGCGGGAGGACAGGGAAAATAAAGCCGAGGCTTTCGACTGCGCCTTTGGGGCTGCCGGGCAGGTTGATGATAAGAGTTCGCGCGCGGATGCCGGTGACGGCGCGGGAGAGCATGGCATGAGGAGTCTTCTTGAGCGATTCTGCGCGCATCACTTCGGCAAGACCGGGCGCGTCTTTTTGGATGACGGCTTTGGTCGCTTCGGGGGCGATGTCTCGCGGGGCAAAGCCTGTGGAGCCGGTGGTCAGGATTACGTCAAGCCCGTCATCGTCCGCCCACTCTATCAGCGTGGCGCGAAGCGCAGATTCATCGTCGGGGAGGATCAGGCGTTTTAAGACGAGGCAGGCTTTGGCTTCGAGAAAAGAGGCGAGGGCAGGTCCAGAGGTGTCGTCTCGTTCGCCGCGTGAGGAACGGTCTGAGAGGGTGATAATCCCAAATCGAATTGTCATATGAACATTTTCATGAAGACCAGGTCTTCAGGGACGGGGTTCCAACCGGATTCTTCATAAAACCTTTTTGCGGTTTCGTTATCTTCGAGTACCATCAGGAGGCACTTGATACAGCCTTTATCCTTGAGGCGCTTTTCAACATCAGCGAGAAGCGCCTGCCCGATCCCCTGCCGCCGGAAGTCGTTCCGCACCGCAAGGTGGTAGATCATGCCGCGCCGCCCATCGAACGCGCCGATGATACTGCCAATGATTTCTTTATTTTTTTCAGCAACAAGAAAAAGATCGGGGTCGCGCTCGAGTTTCTTTTTGATCTCGCCGGGCGCATCGGAGGGACCGATGTGCATTCCAGTCTCTATGCTTTCCCACAGGCGGATGAGCCGCGCATAATCCGCGTCAAAGTCGAATTGCCGGATGCGAACCCGATCCATCAGGCAAAGATAACCTTGCGAAGCAGGGCGAACAGGTCGTCGGGCATGTAGGGTTTCAGCAAAAAGCCGTCGGCGCCCTTTTCCATGCATTCTTCGCGGACGTTGGCGCCGGAGGACATCAGTACCCGCACTTTGGCAATACCTTCAGAGTTGCGCAGTTTTTGCAAAATATCCAGCCCGCTCTGGCCGAAGAGATGCACATCCAGAATCAGGACATCGGGGTTGTGGGTCCGCACGCCCGCCAGCACATCGTCGTCGGCGTTCAGGGAAACAACATCGTATCCTTCCATTTTGAGAAGAGTTGTGAGCAGGGAAACCATGGTGAAATCATCTTCTGCGAGAAGTATTTTTTGTTTTGACATTCTTCTTTGCCTTCTTTTGGGATGGTTTTGCTGATTTTCCTGTATTCTTTTTCGCCGCTTTCGGTTTTTCGAGCGCGGCTTTGATGACATCTTCCACCGATTCGACGAAGACAAACTTCATGGATTTACGAATTTCATCGGGCACGTCGTCGAGGTCTTTTTCATTCTGTTTCGGCAGGATGACAGTTCCCAATCCGCTGCGGTGCGCCGCCAACACCTTTTCCTTGACGCCGCCAATCGGCAGAACCTGACCCCGCAGAGTGATCTCGCCGGTCATGCCGATCGGGGCGTTAACCTTGCGCCCGGTGATGAGGGACACCAGCGACGTTGCCATCGTGATTCCGGCAGAGGGTCCGTCTTTTGGTTGCGCGCCAGATGGGATATGCATGTGGATGTCGTGCTTTTCGAAATATTCATGCGGGATGCCGAACGAAGCGGAGCGGGAGCGGACATAGGACAAAGCCGCCCGGGCTGACTCCTGCATGACGTTGCCAATGGAGCCGGTGATCTGAAATCCGCGCCCGCCGGGCATGGAGGTGGCTTCGATCAACAGGATGTCGCCGCCGAAGGAAGTCCATGCGAGCCCGGGAACCACGCCGGGGATGGATGTGCGTTTGTTGAGTTCCTCCGGTCCGAGGAAGATCGGGGTATCGAGGAAGGATTCGACCAATTTGGGAGTGATGCGATACTTTTTGGCTTTTCCTTCCGCGATGTGCGTGCCGACCTTACGGCAGACGGCTCCGATTCTGCGCTCGAGGCTGCGGACTCCTGCCTCGCGCGTGTACTGGCGGATGATCATTTTTAAGGCTTCGTCGTTGAAGGCGATTTCATTTTTCCGCAGGCTGTTCTCGCGGATCTGACGCGGGATCAAATATCCGCGGGCGATGGCAAGTTTCTCCGACTCGGTGTAGCCGGAGAGGTAGATCATCTCCATCCGGTCGCGCAACGGACCGGGGATGTATTCGAGCGTGTTCGCCGTGGCGATGAAGAAGACTTGCGAGAGATCGTACGCCACTTCGAGGTAGTTATCGCGGAATTCGCCGTTCTGTTCCGGGTCGAGCACTTCGAGCAGGGCGGAGGAAGGATCGCCGTGGAAGTCGTTGGTGAGTTTGTCCACTTCGTCGAGCATGAAGACCGGGTTCCGCGAACCGACACGCCGCAGGGATTGCAGAATGCGCCCCGGCATTGCGCCGATGTAGGTGCGGCGATGTCCGCGAATCTCCGCTTCGTCACGGACGCCGCCGAGTGAGGCGCGGATGAACTTGCGTCCCATGGCGCGGGCGATGGATTGACCGAGCGAAGTCTTGCCGACTCCGGGTGGACCGACGAAGCACAAGATGACGCCTTCGCGTTCGCGGCGGATCATGTCTGTCGTCTCTTCCTTTTTGTCGTTGGCGCGGTCAAGACGCAATTTACGGATTGCCAAAAATTCAAGGATTCGGTCTTTTACATCCTCCAAGCCGTAATGGTCCTTGTTCAAGACTCCGCGGGCGTGGGGGATGTCGAGGTTATCCTCTGTCCCGGTTGACCAGGGCAGGGCAACCAGCGTATCGAGATAGGTTCGGATGACCCCATATTCGGCGGCGGCGGTCGGCAGCCGCGAGAGGCGGTCCAGTTCGCGTTTCGCCTGTTTGTCTGCCTCCTCGGGCATCTTCGCTTCTTCTATTTTCTTGCGGAATTCCTCCAGTTCGACGGCTTGTTCGTCGCGTTCGCCGAGTTCGCGCTGAATGGCTTTCATCTGTTCGCGCAGGAAGTAATCACGCTGCACTTTTTCGATCTCGCCGCGCGCCTCGTTCTGAATTTTCTGTCCGATGGTCAATACTTCGGCTTCGCGCACCAGCAAGCCGATCAGTTTCTTCAACTTATCGTAGACCGAATCAAGTTCCAGGATCTGCTGCGCGTCCTTCAAATCAATGCGTTGAAAGTTGGCGATGGTGTAGACCGTCTGAAGCGGGTCTTCGAGCGAAAGAATCGAACTCGCCAACTCTTCCGGGAAGGAGGGGATCATCTGGGTGATCGCCTGGAATTGGTCGCGGGCGTTGCGCGCAAGCGCATCGGTCTCAATGTTCTTCTCGTCGTTTTCAGGAGCGCGGAAAATGCGGGCTTTGAGATAAGGTTCCTCTTCGATGAACTCGCCGAGCCTGAAGCGCTCAAGCCCCTGCACGAGCAGGCGCACGGTTCCATCCGGCGCGCGCAGCAGGCGGTGGACGGTGGCGATCGTGCCCACTTTATATAACTCGTTCGGTCCGGGGGTTTCCTGTTCGGGGTTGAGCGCGGCGGCAAGCCCCACAAGTTTGTCGCCAGCAACCACATCGTCCACGAGGCGGATGGAGCGGGGCTGCCCCACTGTGAGCGGGACGGCGGTGTTCGGGTAAACGACCACACCCCGCAGGGGCAGGATGGGAAGGATATCGGGGAGATTCAGTTTCTCGCCACCGCCCTCCGCCCTGGATGAGTCCGAACCGTCGTCCTTTTTCTGGAGTTGGGAAAGAAGGGAGGAAAGAGTCAGGTTTGGGAAATCCGGGTCGTTCTCGCCCAACATCTGAAGGAAATTTTGCAAGCCAGATTGCCATTTTTCTGCGGGCATTGATTATTCAGCCTTGGTTTTCAGTTTCTTTTGGAAGGGTAATGGTCAGGAAACCGTCCTGGTACTCCGCCAATGCCCGGTCGGCATTTACCGGACCAGGCAGGGTGACGGCGTTTACAAACCTGCCGGAACGGATCTCCATTTGATGATAGGCGCGCCGGGCGGGAAAGTCGGGACGGTTGCCCGCGATGTAAAGCGTATCGTTCTGGATCGAAACATCGAAATTCTCTTCGCGCATCCCCGCAATTTCCATGCGCACGATGTAGGCATCACCGGTTTCATACACATCGGTGGGAGGATCCCAAACGCTGGACTTGACCTGCCAACTGACCGCATGAAGAACTCCGCGTCGGACCTCCATGAGCGTTTGCGTTTTTCGAATCACGGTAGGCATCGGGATAACTCCTTGATTATGCCAATCTTGCGCCCCAATCGCAAAACCATTCGCGTTGTTCGTAATCCAGCGCCCCCGGAGAGAATCGAACTCCCAACCAACAGCTTAGAAGGCTGCTGCTCTGTCCATTGAGCTACGAGGGCAATTTATTTCATTTTACCCGACTCTATCCTTCGGGCTGGTTCAGCATTGGTCTCAGACCGCGATATACGCGTGGACCGGCGATGGTGCGCAGGATGGTGTCGGCGGGCTTGCCAAGTTTGGCGCTTAACCCCTCCGCCGTCATGGGGATGTTGCCGTTTGCAAGAAATAGACGGAAGACCGCCTCCACCAACGCCGTGCGCTGACCGACGAAATCAGGCAGTTGGGCGCAGTGACTGATAAGCGCATGTTGAACGCCGTCCACCTGCTTCACTTCCGCGGTGATCGGGTCAATCCAGTCTATCAAGCCGCCTTCGTCCACGCCTGCCAGGGATTCTTGGTGCTCAACGCACAGGAAGGAACGCAGAAAGACGTGCCAGTCGCGCTCGTTCTGCTGCCACCACTCAAAATCAATATGAAAGGGGGTTTTGATTGTCGGTTTGAGAAGGCTCATGCCGTCACCTCCTCGGCGAGGCGGAAGTGCAGGTCCCCAACGTGTTTGAAGGCGGGGTTCGTCTCAAGCGCGGCGAAGATCGGCGCGGGCGGCACACGGCGGACAAGATTCACAGCCGCATACAATTCCTGCGCGTGGACGTGCCCCTGCGGGTTGGATTTCGTCAATTCCCGCATCACCATCAGCAACAGGTCGTCAAAGGAGCGTTTCTTTTCCCAGATCGGGTCAAGCGCCTTGAAATCGGGGACATGCACCACCATGCGGTCGTTGAACTCGGCAGTGATGGGCTGTTTGAGCATGGCAAAGACCACGCCTCCATCCGAACCAACCATCACGGTACGCACCCAATCCTTGGCAGACCGCTGACTCTTCGCCTCGACGATCACCTCACCGGGTTTTTCACCCTTTCTCACTTCCACAAGCGAGCCGGGGATCAGTTGATGCGCCTTGTACCATTCGCGTAGTCCGAAGACATACCCGTGTTCCAGCACAACCCAAGCAGGGATGCGCTGTTTGGTCTTGCCATCCACCAATGTAAAACGGACTCGTTGCGTTTCATATGCGGTCGGAAACAATTTGCGCGTGCGCGGCGAAACCGGCAGGGTCCCTGCCCGCAAGTGCGGGTAGATCAACGTGATCGAAACTGATGTCACATCATCGCGAACATCAGCGCCGTCTGGGTCGGTCAATTCATCATCGAGTTGGGCTTCAAGAGCAACCATCTCCGGGTTGAGCGTACCCCGGTCATGCGGAATCTCGTTATAAAGCAACGGAGGCGGAACGTCGCGCACAAAGTCGGGTTCGAGGCGGCGCAGACACCAAAGCACCTGCCCGGCAGGACCAACCTCGTCGAAGCGATCATCCGATTGCATCGCATAATTCAAGGAAAACTCCGCCAGTTTGGGGTTCACCCCGGCGGGAAGGTCCGACTCCTGCACCAATTTATCCGTGGTCAACGGCTCGCCGCCAGCCATATCCAGCACGGCTTCGACCAGATTCAATTGACCTTCATTGATATCAACCAGCAACGCGCGCGGGAACCAACGCCCCGCGATCTTTACCAGTCCATCGTCTGCGGCAAACGCCTGCTCGATCTTTTTTTCGAGACCGCGCCCAAATTCAGCGGTCAATGCTTCAAGCCCGGCTTCATCACCGCCTGGTTTTTCCACAGGCTCTTCATTAAGCGGATGATTCTCCAACCCGGCGGCGAACAAGCGGGTGGAACGATCTTCGAATTCAACAGTAAGAACGTCAAACGTATCAACCGCCGGGTTAACTCCAGGGCGGACTCCCTTCACAACACCCTGCAACCAGCCGAGCGCCGGAAAGACCAAATCATCGCCTTCTGAAAATTTTTCCTTTGGCAGATAGGTCTTGCCCGCGGCTCGTTTTTGCCCCGCCGCCTGTTTTTCCATCGCAATGCGCGACTCAACCAGCGACACGACAAGCTCGTTCGCGGTCATGGGCGTTTCCCGTTCAAAGAGAAACGTATGCAAATTTTCTACATCTTTGGGCGTTACCTGGAGATTTAACCAATATTCGTTGGGAAGCGTAATAGCACCGTACATACTCAGCCTTGAAATGATATGATTCCTTTATGGAGCGGTCAAATTATACCTTCCTTGCGCAAAAACTCACAGGTCTATGCGATGTAAGAATCCACACAAAATCTTCATCCGATTTTCATTCGCATCGCGTAAAGTTCCCCAAAATTTAAACCCAACAGAAAGGATTTTCATGAAGAAAATCATCCCCCTTGTGACCGCCCTGACCCTCGCGGTAATTCTCGCAGGGTGTGGAGGAAACGCGACTCAGACTCCGCCCGAGCCTGAATCTCCAACCCAAAGCGCTCCCACGCCGACGGAAGAGCCGCCCCTCCCCACCGATACTCCAACTGAAACAGCCGCAACCGAGGCTCCCGCTCTGACAGAAGCCCCTCCCACTGAAGCCGCCGCCTCATCCGGCGTTTCGTTCGCCGCAAATGTCTACCCGATTTTCGAAGCGAAATGCATCAAATGCCACGGGGTTGAACGGGTAAAGGAAGGCTTGGACATGCAGACCTACGATAACCTAATGGCGGGTTCCTTCAACGGGCAGGTCCTTATTCCCGGAAATGCGGATGAAAGCCTCCTTGTGCAATTAATCGCCAAAGGAGAAATGCCCAACCGCGGACCGAAAGTGACCGAGGAAGAATTGCAAATCATCCGCAACTGGGTAAACCAGGGCGCATTAAATAACTGATCTCAAGATTCCAAAAACTCCAACAACCCCAATGTTGGAGTTTTTTACCGGAAGTCTTCGGGCGTTTTTGAGACGTAATTCATCATAAAAAATCAGTCCAACCCGTAAAATCTGTGCGCCGAAACCTTTATTTTGATTCTTGAGAAAGTTCTGCGGAAAGTCATCTCCCGACTTTCAACGCCCACGGGGATGCTTTATAATAGCCCAAATCTCATGGCAGAATCTTCGCGCCCCGCCCACCCGCCCACCATTCAACCGCAGAGGACTCAATTCCTCACCAACTTCAAACTGCCCGATATTTCCTTCTGGCAGGACGACCCAACTACCGCGCCGGGGATTAACTTTGCCAAAATGGCTTCACAAACCCGCGGAGTCATCATCCGCGCCGGACAGGGGTCATTCGAAGACAAGGTGTTCAAAACCTCATGGAAAAATGCCAGGTCTGCCGGTTTATTGCGCGGGTCTTACTGGTTTTATGACAGCCGTGTAAACCCAAAACGCCAGGCTGAAAAATGGGTGGAGATTCTCGGCGACGATACCGGCGAGATGGAAATGTGGGGCGATTTTGAGGAAAATTACGGCGGTCCTTATGGCGGCTGGCGCAACTGGTTCGATTTCATGGAACGGGTTAAAGCATTACTGCCCGAAAAGAAACTCGGCGTTTACACAGGCTACTACTACTTTCAGGAAAACGCCGCAGGCGTGCGTTACTTCGCCCAGTATCCCCTTTGGATCGCATGGTACAACCCCCAAGAGCCGCTTGTCCCCTCGATCTGGGAAGACTGGACGTATTGGCAGTTTACGTCCAACGGAGATGGCGCCCTGTTCGGAGTCGAAAGCAAGGATATAGACTTAAACTATTTCAACGGAACCGAAGCGGATTTTCTCTCCCGCTACGATGCCGGGACAACCCAAGCCACTTTGATCGCCAATTTCGGCGGAACCCTTGTCGAATACAGGAGAGTCTCATGACCCAATACAGTATGACCCCCATGAACAGCGGCACGCGGATGCGCAAGGACCACAATACATTTGCAGCCGTCATCTCCTCCTACGGGCGCGGACAGGTGGTATCCGGGGATGAGATTTGGGAAGCCCCCGCTGACGGAAGCGAAGTAAAGAAAGGCGACATCTGGCTGCATGTCACCTCGGTGGATGGAGTCAATGTGACAGAACGCGGCTGGATGGCATACATCCACAAAGGGACGCCCATCTGCGATAATTTCAAGGAAATCGAAGACCCCGAGCCTCCGCCCACTCCAGTCTTCCCCGAATCATTTACACTGACCGACCCAAGCGGCGCAAAAGCAGAATATAAGTTTGTAAAGATCATTGAGGAGTAAAAGGTACATCACAGGTTCCAGAGACGGCAGTTGCGACATGCCCTCTCATTTCGTCTAAAACCCTTCTCCTTTCATCGCAAACTATTACAAATCCCTCCCCGCTCAGTATATTTTTAACCTACGCAAAATCATTCATTTCATCAACCTTTGACCGCCGACGGCAAACCGCGGTCTGCCGTCGGAGGTCAAAGGATCGGCGTTTTGCGTAAGCCCTGATA
>DAOTXI010000149.1:0-4620 GCA_034435475.1 Anaerolineales bacterium | reverse complement strand
TGCACACCACCGACGATCAATACAACATCGTCGGCGCATCGCTGCCCGGCTTGCCCGGAATCGAAATCGGTCACAACGCAAACATCGCCTGGGCAGTCACCAACGCCCGCCCCGATGTGCAAGATTTGTTCATTGAAACGCTCAACGATAACGGCACGCAATATCAATTCAAAGAAGAATGGCAAGACATCACCTTCCGCGAAGAAGTCATCCAAGTGAAAGACGCCGCACCGATTACGGTCAACGTTCGCGCCACGCACCACGGACCCATCATCACAGACGCAACCCCCGAAAGCGAGCAAACGCTTGCATTACGTTGGACGGGTCTCGATCAGGGACGCCCGCTGGCGCAAGCCATCATCCAACTCAATCAAGCCGCCAACTGGGACGAGTTCCGCGCCGCGCTTTCGCTCTGGCAGTTGCCCGGCATGAACTTCGTCTATGCCGACACAGCGGGAAACATCGGCTTTCAAATGTCGGGCGCGGTTCCTGTTCGAGCGCAGAATAATGTCTATGGTCTGCAACCCGTTGACGGGTCGAATGAAGCGCACGAGTGGACGGGCTTCGTCGCCTTCGATGAACTTCCATCCGCAATGAATCCCAGCGGCGACTTTTTTGCGTCCGCCAACAACCGCCCCGCCGGTGTGGATTATCCCAACTTCCTTTCGCATTATTTCCAGCCGCCTTATCGCGTGGCGCTCATCAGTGAGACCATCCGCAATTCGCAAAATGTCACCGCCGATGATTTCGCAAAACTTCAAGCCAGTTGGCACAGCGACCTCAACTTGCAAGTGGCGCAGGCGATTGCGAATGAAGCCGCCCCACAAACTGATTCTGAAAACGCCGCCATTTCTCTTTTGAAGGATTGGGATGGGGATATGTCCCCCGACAGCGCCGCCGCCGCGTTGAGCGAATCTGCCATATGGCATGTGCTGCGCCTCTCTCTTAACTCGAAACTGGATTCTGCTTCGACAGACTCTTACCTCACCCTGGCAGGATACCCATCCATGTTCCTGCAAAACTTGCTCGACGACCCGAACAATCCGTGGTGGGACGGACGCCGCGCCGAGATGATGAGCGCCGCCCTCTCTGCCGCTGTGACGGAACTTGACGGGCAAACCTGGGGAGATATTCACACGCATACCTATGCCCATCCGTTGGGAAGCGTTGCCGCGCTCGCGCCCATCTTCAACCGTGGACCCTTCCCCACGGGCGGCAACTGGAACACGGTCAACAGCGGCGCGTACTACGCCGACAAACCCTACGCCATGACGCTCGGTCCCGCCTACCGCATCATCGCCGACCCTGCCAATTGGGACGCCTCGCTCTCCATCGTCCCCAGCGGGCAATCGGGTCAGCCGTTCAGCCCGCACTACGACGACCAGATTCAACCCTGGCTGAATGTGGAATATCACACCCTGCCCTTCAGTTTGGAGGCGATTGAATCGGCGTCGGTGAGCGTGTTGAAACTAACTCCGTAATTCGTCAACCCCAAAGGGAACGAAGGGTCACAAAGGAAAACCTTCGTGACCCTTCGTGGTTAATTTTCTTCCATGCCAAAACCAGACGTAAGCAACCAACGAAAAGAAGAAATCCTCGCCGCCGCGCGCGAGATATTTGCGCGCAAACCGCTCGACGATGTGAAGATACAAGACATCGCCCGCAAGGCGGGCTTGAGCGTGGGCGGTGTGTATTGGTATTTCAAAAGCAAGGATGACATCGTCCATGCCTTGTTGTTGCAAAATGCCGAGACAAATATCGCCGCGTTAAACATCCTCGCTGAAACGGATGCGCCTGCCCTTGCCCGCCTGAACCTATTTTTCGATCAGGTGGCAGGACAAGTTTTCAACTTATCCGAGTTGTATCTCACCGGCGCAAAGTATCAGTCCATGACCAGCCCCAACCCGCAGACGCGCGCCGCCATGCAAAAGATTGCCGAAGGGTATCACAGCGGTGTGCAAGCCATCATAGAGCAGGGAATCAAAAACGGCGAGTTTGTTCAGGTCAACCCGCAGGATGCGACTACCGCGCTGATCGGTTCGTATGAAGGGCTGATGCTGTTATGGGTGATGTCGCCCAAGACCATGCGCCTGAAAGAATCCATGCAGACCGCCGCGCAGTTGTTGCTGGCAGGGTTGGCAGCGCGAGATTAACCCCCACTGTCAAGTATGGAGGGAATATCCCATCAAAATTGGTGAAAAAACCAAATATACCTTGACAAAAATATAACTATTTGATAATATTCCTAAATAGTTATATAAAACACTAGGAGTATTATGCCCCTCGAACATGCTATCCTTGCTTTTATCGAATTTCAGCCCATGACCGGCTACGACCTGAAGAAATACTTCGACGTATCGGTGAAGCACTTCTGGTCTGCTACGCAGAGCCATATTTATAAGGCGTTGGAAGGGCTGGAGAAGAAGGGCTGGGCGGAGGCGCAGGTCATTCCACAGGCAGGGAAACCCAACAGAAAACAGTATCAGATCACAGCGGAGGGAAGAGGCGAACTGCGTCGTTGGCTGGTCACTCCCCTGCCGCTCGACCCCGTCCGCGACGCGAATCTCATCCAAATCTTTTTCTCGCATTTCAGCAGTAACGAAGAGATTGCGGCATTGTTGGAAGCGCGCATCAAGGAAATCCGCGAGCGGATTGCTCTTTTTAAGACGACGGTGCAAGCCGGGTTGGATGAAAACGCAAAACGCATTGGCGTGGAACGCGCGCGCCAACTCTGGCAGATTACGCTCGATTACGGGATTGCCCATTATGAATTTGAACTGGCTTGGTATGAGAAAACGCTAAAGAAGATGCGGAACTTACCGCCGCTCATGCCGCCGAGTACATAATCCGCAAGGAGAACTTCTGAACTCCACAAAATTTTTACTGCCTGAATTAAGGCAGGTGTATTCAACGCGCCCCGGCGCAAACAAAGGAGACTGACATGCTTTATTCAATCGTCAAATGGATTCACATTCTCAGCGCCATCGTTTCGCTCGGCGCGAACCTGACTTATTTTCCGTGGTTTATGACCGTGCCAAAGAGCCGCGAGACGCTGGTCTACACGCTCAAGACCATCCGCCTGCTCGATAATTGGATTGCCAACCCAGCATACATTCTGGCATACATCACAGGCGAGATCATGATGCGCGTGGGCGGGCAGATCCACTACTCCACGCCGTGGATGACGGCGGCAATTATTTTGTATGCCATCATCTCTGTGCTGGGACTTTTCGTTTACGCGCCCATGCTTAAGAAGCAACAACAACTTGCCGAAACCAAAGGCGCAGACGATGCCGACTATCAGCGCGTTTCACGCAATGGAATTATTTTGGGAACGGTCATTGTCATCATCACGATTGGAATCACCTACTTGATGGTTGCCAAACCGCAGTTGTGGTAACAAAAAAAGGAAAAATCATGAACACAGAAAAATTCGATGTCATTGTAATTGGCGCGGGGTTGGGAGATTTAAGCGCCGCCGCTTACCTTGCCAAGGCGGGCAAAAAGGTTTTGATATTGGAACATCACGCCGTGCCAGGCGGATACGCCCACGAGTTTCGGCGCGGAAAATATCGCTTTGAAGTGGCGCTGCACGCATTAGACGGCGCGGTGCCGGGCGGGTGGGCTTACCCTGCCCTGAAAGAGTTGAGCGTGCTGGACGCCGTCCCATTCAAGCGCATGGATCCGTTTTATACCGCCAAATTTCCCCACCACGAAATTCATGCCCATGCCGACATCGTTGCCTACGAAGCGGAGTTGGTGAAAAATTTTCCACATGAACGCAAGGTGTGACCAAAGCCTTTGGCTTGAAAGATACAAATAAAAGCGCGGGCGCGGTTATTTTGAACACGCAGGGTAATATCATGGGAACACGGCAAGGCATTGGCATTACCGCAGACGTACAACAAATTCTGGCGCGCGGCTCTTAATTGCAAATCTGCTAGTTTCAAAACAAAAGGGTGATTCTTGCAATCACCTTTTTATTTCTCCCGACCTTAGCCTTATACGATATCATTCTGAGCGAAACGAAGGACATCTACGATTATCTAAGAGACTCTTCGCTATCGCCCAGAGTGGTACAAAAAAGGATAAACAGCCTAAGGTGAGTTAAGTACTTCGTAAACTATGTTTCTTGAAATTTCCGCCACTTAAATTGTCACCTTGAGCCATAGGCGAAGGGTCTCTGAAATTGTTATAGAGATGCTTCGCTCAGCATGACATTAAAAAAATACACTATTACTTTCTTTACAGAGTACTAATCTCTTCGCAACAATTCCCTTCTCCTCCAAAATACCCCTTAATATCTTCGCATTCTGCGCCGCATTCGGGTGGTCACCGTGCAAACACAGCGTATCCATCCTCCCCGTCTTCACCAACTCGATAGCATGACGCGCCACTTCCTCCGGCGATTCAATTAATGCCCCTGGAAGAAGGCGGGATATTAACGACCCGTCGGCGTTGTAGCCTCTATCGGGGAATCCCTCCGCCGCGACTCTGACTCCCACCGCCCGCCCCGCTTCCAGCGACCTTGAGCCTGCCAGCCCCACCAAAATTAAATCCACACTGGAAGTTTTTACCGCCCGCGCAATTGCGCTTGCTAGTTCAACATCCTTCGCAGAC
>DAOTXI010000148.1:0-7384 GCA_034435475.1 Anaerolineales bacterium | reverse complement strand
ACTCCAGTTTGTCGTAGCCAAAAATATCTGCCAGGGTCAAACTGCCTTCCACATTTTCATGCCCTAATTTTTTGGCAAGGGCCGCCGTCTTTTCTGCGGACAAGGCGGAGAAGTTGTACTTGGCAACCATGCGTCCCTTTCGCAGCAGCGCCTTGTCAATACGTTCGATGTCTGTGTTGAAGGTGCAGATGATCTTGATATTGAGGAAGTCGCTGAAAAGACCATCGGTCAATTGCAGGATGGTCGAGACCACAGACGCTTCGGATGAATGATCGCGCGGTACGACGACCTTTTCCGCGTCTTCGATGATCAGCACCGCATTCTTGTTCTGAAGCAGAAATGCCACGAAATTCGGCTTGAGCAGGTCGCTGACGAAATCGTTCTGGATAAAAATAAATTCGCGCTCAATGAACTTGCAGATCAGGTGTTTGATATAAGTGGTCTTGCCGGTTCCCGGCTCGCCGTGTAAGAGGATGATGCCCGACTCCTGCCTGCCCATGAATACAGAGATGGTTTCGTCCACATCCAGAAAATCTTCGTTGTAAAGTTCGGCAATGTCAATGGATTTGAAATCGTTGGTGCTGACCTCTTCCATGCCGAACATGCCGTCCTGGTGAATCAAGACTTTGAATTGCGGTTTCTTTGGAATTCCAAATTTCGAGCGCAATTTATGGTTGACCGCCAGAATCCATTCCTCGCTTTCCTTGTATTCATGGTCGTAGAGGAATTCAATCGTTATGTAGGAGAAATCGCGCGCCTGAAAGTGAATGACCATGCGCCCGCTCTCGCTAACGAAAATGTACTCAAAGACATAGTCGTCAACCGGGTTGGTGTTCTGAAAATCCTCGGTCGCCCAGTTTTTGAAGACGGTTTTGAACTCGAATTTTTCGAGTTCCATGTCCTTGATAATGGTCTCGACCACCTCACGTTTTTTCTCAGTGGATAGGGTCAATTGCAGGTTCGAGGGTAGTGTGTTGAAGCAAAGCGTAAAATACGCGGACGTTTTGAAGCGCTTGTTTTGGTCAAGCGAATTGAGCAGGTTTATCGTAGATGTTTCGGACATTCGGTTGTATTCTCCAGAAGGTTGCCGTGCGGTTGATATTGTCCCGCGAGTCGGGAAATATACAGTTGAATTGATATTTTGACAATCCTATTTTGCATTGGAAGTAAATATGAATAATGTAGTAGATCGTTCCAAACTTGAATCTCTATTAAAAAAAGAAGAAACCCTCTTCCATAAAAATCACCCCAAATCTTTCGACCTTTATCAAAAAGCCCGCAAGTCACTGCATGGCGGCGTGCCCATGTTGTGGATGATCCGCTGGGCGGGGTCGTTCCCTGTCTTTGTAAAGGAAGCCAAAGGCGCACACTTCACCGATGTGGACGGCAACGACTACATTGACTTCTGCCTCGGCGACACCGGCGCCATGACAGGGCACGCGCCCGAAGCCACCGTGCAAGCCATCACCGAGCAAATTCAAAAAGGCATTACGCTCATGCTGCCGTATGAAGATGTCATCTGGGTGGGCGAGGAATTACAACGCCGCTTCAAACTTCCATACTGGCAGTTCGCCCTCACCGCCACCGATGCGAATCGCTTTGCCTTGCGCATGGCGCGTCTCATCACGGGACGCCCAAAAATTTTGGTTTTCAATTATTGCTATCACGGCTCGGTGGATGAAACTTTCATCACGCTTGACGAAGAAGGCACGCCCATCCTGCGCCCCAACAACATGGGTCCGCAGATCGATCCGCGTGAGACCAGCAAAGTGATCGAGTTCAACGACATCGCCGCGCTCGAAACCGCGCTCTCTGCCCGCGATGTCGCCGCCGTCCTTGCCGAGCCTGCGATGACGAACATCGGCATCATTCACCCCGATCCTGGTTATCACGACGCCCTGCGCGCGATTACCCGCAAATATGGAACCCACCTCATCATTGACGAGACTCACACCATCTGCGCGGGCATAGGCGGATACACCGCTTCTTTCGGTCTTCAACCTGATTTCTTGACCCTCGGCAAACCCCTCGCCGGAGGCGTGCCCGCCGCGATCTATGGTTTCACTGAAGAAGTGAGTCAAGCCTTCGCCGCCAAACTCGCCGTGGACGATGCAGACGTGGGCGGAATCGGCGGCACGCTGGCTGGCAATGCCCTCTCCATTGCGGCGATGAAAGCCACGCTCCAGCATGTGCTCACAGATGAGTTCTATGCCAAAGCGACGAAATTGCAGGAACAATTCACAGCGGGAGTTGAAGGCGTGATCGCAGAATTCAACCTCCCCTGGATCGTGAAGCGGCTCGGCAACCGCTCCGAATATTGGTTTCGTCCCACTCCTCCTAAAAATGGCGGAGAAGCCCACGCCGCCGTTGACCCCGAACTGGATCGTTATATGCACCTCTATGCCCTCAACCGTGGAATTTTGATGACGCCCTTCCACAACATGGCGCTCATCTCCCCCGAAACCACCCAAGCCGATGTGGACTATCATACAAAGGTATTTCGAGAAGCTGTGCAGAGTTTGTTTGGATAGGAATCGTTGAATGTTACAAGTTGAAAGTTGCAAACCTGCAACTTGTAACCCGTAACTTGTACCCCCAGAATTGGAGAACCATGAGCGAAATTTGGCGTATCAATACAAACAGGCAGACCCTCAAACGTGAACCCGTCCCTGCCACCTGGCAACGCCTCGGCGGGCGCGGATTAATTGCACGCATCATGGTGGATGAGGTGGACGCAACCTGCGACCCGTTGGGCGCGGGCAATAAACTCATCTTCACGCCCGGGCTGTTGGTAGGGCATGTGCTTTCATCCACAGACCGTGTTTCGGTGGGAGGTAAATCTCCGCTGACAGGTGGAATCAAAGAAGCCAACGCCGGCGGGCGCACGGGCTACCACATGGCGTTCATGGGAATCCATGCGCTCATACTCGAAGATATGCCCGAAAAAGAAGGCTGCTGGGTTTTGCGCCTCTCGCTCAAAGATGGCGCGAAGTGGGAAAGAGCCGATGATTTAGTTGGTCTTGGCGTGTATGAAACCGCACCCAAATTACTCGAAAAATATGGCGATAAAGTTGCCATTTCGCTTATTGGACCTGGCGGCGAGATGCGGATGAAATCGGCGGGTATTCAAAATTTAGACAAGGATAGAATTCCTTCACGCATTGCGGCTCGCGGCGGGCTGGGCGCGGTGATGGGTTCAAAGGGACTGAAGGCCATTGTCTTTGACCATACCGGCGGGCAGAAACCGCCCATTTCTGATGTAGAGGCGTTCAAAATCGCTCAAAAAGATTACACCCAGTCTGTCATGAATCATCCGCAGTCTGTGACATATCGCGATTATGGCACGGCTGCCATGGCGCAGATGACCCAGCGTTTTGCGGCGATCCCTGCTCGTAATTTCTCGCGCGGAACCTTCGATAATGTGGATGCCATCAGCGGCGAGCAACTGCGCGAATTTACATTGACCCGTGGCAAACCCTCCGACCCGGCACATGCCTGTATGGCTGGCTGTACGATTAAGTGCTCGAATGTGTTTGGCGGTGAAGATGGCAAGATCATCGTTTCTCCTTTGGAATATGAAACCATCGGTTTGATGGGTACGAATCTTGACATCGACTCCCTCGATTCAATTGGGCGTATGAACTGGCACGTCAATGACCTTGGGTTAGATTCCATCGAAGTGGGCGGGGCGCTGGGCGTTGCTGCCGAAGCCGGATTAATGAGGTGGGGCAGTGAAGAGGATGCGCAAAAATTAATCAGCCAAATCCGCGCGGGGACGGACTTGGGACGAATCCTCGGTGATGGCGCAGTGACGGTTGGCAGGAAATATGGCGTTGAGCGAGTCCCCGCAGTGAAGGGGCAGGCGATGTCTGCCTATGAGCCGCGCTCGATCAAAGGGACGGGCGTCACTTATGCCACCACGCCCCAGGGCGCAGACCATACTTGTGGATTGACCATCCGCGCCCAGGTGAATCATTTAGACCCGACCCAGCAGAGAGAAGTTTCGCTTAATGCGCAGTTGAACATGGCAGGCTACGATACCATTGGCGCGTGTATCTTTGCAGGCTTTGGTTACGCGGCGACGCCCGATGGCGTGGTGAAGCGTCTGCTTAAGGCGCGCTATGGCTGGGGCGATCTGCCTGATAATATTTTGCAGGCATTGGGCAGGGAAACCATCAAACTGGAACGCGAGTTCAACAAACGCGCAGGTTTCACCAAAGAAGATGACCGCCTGCCCAAGTGGATGACCGAGGAAGCCATCCCCGAAAACGGCTCGGTTTTCGATGTGAGCGAAGATGTGCTCGACCATATTTTTGATGGGATTGAGTAACTTTTGCAGGTCACGCTTCAAGCGTGACCTGCTTTGCCAAGCCGCGCCTTCATTAACATCCACCCGACCAAGCCAAACAAAAGCGAAATAAATATACCTTCATTGGTGGGTGTGAACACCGGCGCGAGCGGACCTTTGACTTCGATAAAGCCATTCATCAACAATGGCATACTGACTGCATTGATAATTTGATGCAGTAGAAACACAGTCCATGTGGATTTGCTGATGAGGCGCAACTCGCCAAACAAAATTGAAGTGGGGATTTGT
Source organism: Anaerolineales bacterium (assembly GCA_034435475.1). Lineage (GTDB taxonomy): Bacteria > Chloroflexota > Anaerolineae > Anaerolineales > Villigracilaceae > Villigracilis. The sequence goes on along the minus strand of DAOTXI010000148.1, from coordinate 2,787 downwards.
GTAAAGTAAGCCAGCACGATAAACACAGGAATATTGGTTGTAATGGCGCTTGTGAGCACGGCGCGGTCTAGGAAGTAATAATAGTAGGGCAAATGCCAGCTTGTCCAAAGGATGGAGACGATGAGGTGGTTGAGAAGCGGGCTGACACTTGCGGCTTCCAATCGTGGTGTCAGATAACTGCGCCATGCAAATTCTTCAAAAAAGTTTTTCATCAGCGAACCGACGAAGACCATGCCCACCACAGAGAGATAGGCGCTGAAACCTTGCGCGGCAAAACCATCGGCGGAGGCAATGCCAAAGAGGGCAGCCAGGGCAAAGGTCAAGAGAGAGGCGAGCGGATGGAGGAGCAGCGCTACCAGATACCACTTCCAGCCTGAGGGGAGATTCAAGCCGAAGCCAGAATCCTGCCAGCCATCTCCGCCAAAGGCGCGCAGGGCAAAGCCAGAGAGCGCGGGTGAGGCAAGCCAGACAAGCGCGCCCAAACTTTGCAGGGGCGGCATAGTGTTGCCGGTAATGTTGTTGAGCCAGATGCCCAGCCAGCCGCCGCCAACGGTGAAGAGCGCTACGATGATGATGTTTCGTATGATTTTGTTCATTGTTTTCCTATTTTTATTTTGTACTTTTTCTTTTGGATGCGTTCGATGGCAGAGCGCATCCATGCCGCAATGGATTGATTATTGATATACCCCGCTTCGAGTGTGAGGGTGGCAAGGAACACGGCGCGCGGGTCTTGAATTTTGGGCGGCGTGTTTTGGATCATCTGATGAACGGCTTCGTACACCGCCAGTCGGTCTTCGGTCTCTTTGAGTTTGGCGCGAAAGAGATGGAGCGTTTCTTCGTCGCTGAGTTGCCCGCTGAAATACACCTGGATAAGAAACGGCTCACGGTCATCGCGCTCGGGCAGGGGGCAGGCAAGCCATGCGTGCAGTTCGCCGCGCCCCACTTCGGTGATGTGATAGACCTTCATATCGAGCCGTTCTTCGCGCTCGATAATTTCTTTGGTGACCAGGCTCTGTTCTTCAAGTTCGGCAAGCGTGCGGTAAATTTGGCTTTGGTTGGCGGGCCAAAAATGCTGCACCGAGCTATCGAAGGCTTTTTTCAGGTCGTAGCCCGAGAGGGGCTGGTAGGAGAGAAATCCGAGAATGGCGTGTTTGAGAGACATTTGCGTATAGTTTATATAGTACTTGTATTATATGTTTAATACTATATTTGATTAGGGTTTTCCTGTCAAGGGATTAAACGCCTCAAACCCCGCTCTGGGCGGGTTCCACCCATCGAGTTTTTATTTCGCTTTTAGGGGGCGCTGCCAAGCGTGAAGTAGAAGGTGGAGCCTTTGCCTTCTTCTGAGTCAACCCAAATGCTGCCGCCATGGACTTCTATAATTCTTTTTACGAGGGCAAGCCCAACTCCGGTTCCCTCGGTGTTCGGGTTGAGTTTATCGAACAAGCCGAAGATACGCTTTTGAAATTCCTTGCGGATGCCAATGCCGTTGTCGCGCACGTAAAAGATGGGATGTTCATCCTGGAGCTCGTAACCGATCTCGATGATGGGTTGGGGCTGGTTGCCCATGAATTTGATTGCATTGTCCAGCAGGTTTTGGAGGAGTTCGATGATGCGTTCCTTGTCCACGCGGACGGTGGGGAACGCGCCTCCGATTCTCATTTCGATTTGTTTCTTATTCAATTGACCTTTCACCCGGTTCAAGGCGTCGGCGACGATCTCGTTAAACGGCGTATCCTGTTTTTCGTTGGCGGCGCGTCCGACCTTTGAAAGGTCTAAGAGGTCATTCAGCAGTTGTTGCATATCCTCTGCTGCCTCTGAAATCCGCTGGATGTCTGTTGCCAGCCTCTCAAAATTTCCCTGATGCGCGTCCTGCTCTAGATAGCCCAGGAATCCGCGGATGGTGATGAGGGGCGATTTCAGATCGTGCGATGCGGTGTAGGTGAATCGTTCGAGTTCTTCGTTTTTTTGTTCGAGTTCGCGCACCAGTTTTTCCTGGATTTCAAGCTCGCGTTTGACCGAGTCTTGCAGGCGGGTCTTTTCGATGGCGACCGCCAGATTGGAGGCGATGGTCATTAGTAATTGGGCATCGTTCCCGTTGAATGCATATTCGCGTTCGGTACTTTCCAGTGAAATGATGCCGATCACCCGTTCGGTGGTCATGATCGGGACGGCTACGGATGATTTTGCGGGAAAGCTGTGGGTGTTGATTACACTTAATTCACCCGCGCGCTTTTCCCAGTCGCTTTCAATGATGACCGGCTTTTTCCCCTCCATCACCCGGGTAGTCATTCCCTCTCCGAAGCGGATGGGTATATCGCGCCGCGGAATCCCGTCTTCGTAATCATAGGGGAAGTGGATCAGGTTGGTGCTTGGGTCGTGGACGGCGATCAGGAGGTTGTTGGCTTTTAATATGCGCCGGATTTGTTCACCGGTATCATAGATCAATTTTTGCAGGTCGGTCTTTTGAACGAGTTTTTCGCTGATGCCGTGAACGGCTTGTAGTTCGGCAACGCGTTTCGTGAGTTCCTCCTCCGCTTCTTTGCGGTCGGTGATGTCGAGCAGAAATCCTTGAACGAGTTGGCTTCCAGACTCGACAATGGCAAGGCTTTCATCGTAGAACCAAATATAAGTTCCATCCTTTTTTTGAAAGCGGTATTCCAATTTGGGCATCATTCCCGCCTTCAAGGCGTCACTTTCCTTTTCGATGACCATTTCGAGGTCATCGGGGTGAATGCGCGACTGCCAAAGGTCGGGGTTGTTTGTCCATTCTTCGGGGGTGAAGCC
>DAOTXI010000147.1:0-4286 GCA_034435475.1 Anaerolineales bacterium | reverse complement strand
GCCAGCAGATGTACGCGCAAGGTCAAAGCGGGCAGCCCCAGCCCGAAGGCGGACCCGCTCACGATGGCAATGTGGTGGACGGCGAAGTGAGAGAGTAGGGAAAAGCAGGTTCATAAGGAATGGGATGCGGGGGCGTCCCATTCCTTTTTTGGTTTAAAACGCGGCCGCCAAAGCCCGCTGGGGTAAAATACCCGAAATCTTTCCGGAGTTTCCCTCATGTTAAAAAAGAAAATCGCATTTATCGGACCCGGCGTGATGGCGGAAGCCATGATCGCAGGTTTGCTCAACAAAAAACTGGCTGATGCAAAAAATATCATCGCCTCCGGTCCGCGGGAGGCGCGCGGGAAGGAATTGACGAGAAAATACGGAATCAAATTCACCACCGACAACTCCGCCGCAAGCCATCAGGCGGATGTAGTGGCGCTCTCCGTCAAACCGCAGAGACTGACCGAAGTGATGAAAGGGCTAAAGGGAGTCCGAAGCGATGCCCTTGTCTTATCCATCATTGCGGGCGCGCCCATCAAAAAGATCGGAACGGGCTTGAAACACAAAGCCATCGTGCGCTCGATGCCGAATACGCCGGGGCAGATCGGTGAGGGGATCACGGTCTGGACGGCATCCAAAGAAGTGACCGAGGAGCAACAGGGAATGACCCGCGCCATTCTGGGCGCATTGGGGGAGGAAGTTTTTGTGGAAGATGAAAGTTATCTCGACATGGCAACGGCTCTCTCCGGGTCGGGACCCGCCTATGTCTTCCTCTTCACCGAAGCCTTGATAGATGCCGGAGTCCACATGGGCTTTCCGCGCCGCATTGCCGAGCAGCTCGTCTTGCAGACCATCAAAGGTTCGGCTTCGTATTATCAGGGCGCGGCGCGGCATCCCGCCACGCTGCGCAACCAGGTCACATCGCCGGGCGGGACTTCGGCGGAGGCGTTGTATTATTTAGAGAAGGCGGGCTTCCGCACGGCGATCTCACGCGCGGTTTGGGCGGCGTATCAACGCTCGCTGGAATTGGGCAAGGAAAAACCGGGGCATATTGATACGGAGGAAGAGAAGTAGGATGGTTGATGTGAGTAGCGCGGGCGTGCCCGACGCCAAGCGCGTAGCGGACGTTCTCTAACGTCCGCGCATTGTTCACAGATGATTCAATAGTGGCGAGTTGATGGAGAGGAGACGCCATGTCTAAAAAAGATAAGAAGGATGGGAAGAAAAAGAAGGAGAAAGAATCCGCCGCATCGGGAGCCAAAGCCGGCAAGCTTGGCAACAAGGACTACCTGAAGAAGCTTCGCAAACTGCAATTGGACCTGGTCAAATTGCAGGAGTGGATCAAAGCCAACGGGCTGAAGGTGGTCGTCATCTTCGAGGGGCGCGATGCGGCAGGCAAGGGCGGCGCGATCAAACGCATCACCGAATGTTTGAGTCCGCGCATTTGCCGGGTGGCGGCTCTGCCTGCCCCGACCGAGCGCGAAAAGACCCAATGGTATTTCCAACGCTATATCGCCCACCTGCCCGCCGCCGGGGAGATGGTGCTCTTCGACCGTTCCTGGTACAACCGCGCCGGGGTGGAACGGGTGATGGGGTTTTGCACCGAAGAGGAATACGGCGAATTCATGCGCGCCTGTCCCGAGTTCGAAAAGATGCTGGTGCGCTCCGGCATCATCCTGATCAAATACTGGTTTTCGGTCAGCGATGAGGAGCAGGAACGCCGTTTTCAGGCGCGCATCGACGACCCCACCAAACGCTGGAAACTCAGCCCCATGGATATGGAATCCCGTTCGCGCTGGGTGGAATATTCCCGCGCCAAGGACGATATGTTCAAATACACCGACACGAAGCAATCCCCCTGGTATGTGGTCCAATCCGATGATAAAAAACGCGCGCGCCTCAATTGCATGGCGCACCTGTTGAGCATGATCCCATATAAGGACCTGACCCCAGATAAAATGTCGCTCCCGCCGCGCCAAAAGGAAACCGGCTACGTCCGCCCGCCCATCACCGACCAGACTTTCGTGCCTGAGGTGTACTGAGGCTGCGCAAGCCAAAAATTCGTTGACGCCCGCCAATGCCCGTGATAGAATGCAGTCCGCTTTCAAGATGGGCGCGTAGCTCAATGGTAGAGCAGCGGCCTTTTAAGCCGTTTGTTGAGGTTTCGAGCACCTCCGCGCTCACAAGACTCCTCGCAAGAGGAGTCTTTTTTTTATTAAGAGTCTCATCGGAAATACAGGGGGTTGAGTTGTGCTATCATATGAAAAATACCAGAAATCGAACTAATAAAATGGCTATCTGTACATTACCGTAATGTACCGCCAAGTGTGGCGCGACATTAATGTCGCGCTACCGATATGGGCAAATTTATATCGTAATCACACCAGATACTAAAAAACCAGAAAATTATCCACCGAAAGGTAAGGGTAGGGAATTATGTCCGTTACTCGCATCTTATTAACTTGCCTTGCCGGGCTTTCATTTTTCTCCGCTGCCCTTACCGGGTTATTTATTAGCAGGTTGGAAGTTCCGCTTTCCCATTTGTGGGCGGCAATTTTCAAACAATCACTTCCCGGTCCCAAACCAACCGCGCGGCATTATATTATCTGGGTAGGATTGGCAATATTCATGTGTGCTGGCGTTTTATCATCAATGGCGAGTGCATTTCTGCAACCCGATAATATTGACAAGCAAAACACAGACACTCCACCTCCAATAAACGGCAGCGAGAAACCCCCTACGAATATTAAAAATACGAATTTCTCCCCTTTCGTAGAGGAATTTATCGAATCAGATACATTCACCCAAACAACCAATTCGATATACCTTGATGATGCGCAGGCATTTTGTAATGTAAGTAGAAGTGGCGGAGACCAATTTCTGTACCGTCAAATCCCAAGCATAAGTGGCGATCTAAAATTCACAGTCGTAGGGCAGGTGGATGGATGGACGAATAATTGTCAATGTCAGGTTGGTATTGGCGATAAGGTTGGTGAAGGAATTGGCATTGGATTCGGTTTTTTTGGAGGCGGTTGCTCCTATCAGGGAGCGCTGGTCACACCTATTGGACAAGTGGCGCAGCCATGGTTTGCAGACAGTTGTGAAGACATGGAAAGATGGTCTTGGGTGGAACCAAGAACTCCATACAGAGTCGCTCTGGAGGTGCGCGGAGCAACTGTAAACTTTTTTATCGAAGGAAACGAGATGGAAAAGTATTTCACCACAACAACTTATAATCAGGCATATAGCGTTCTTTGGGTCGGGTTGAAAGGCGATGGAGATTGGCCCGAATGTTCGGCAACATTTAGTTCAGTAACAATTGAACCTGTAAAGTGAGTTGAAAATGAAACTCGAAATCATCACCCGCAAACCTGCAAACCAAAAACATAAAACGCCGCTTCTTTTCGTCCACGGCATGTGGCATGGAGCGTGGTGCTGGGATGAATTCTTCCTGCCCTTCTTCGCGGAGGCGGGCTGGCACGTCACCGCATTGAGCCTGCGCGGACATGCCGGCAGCGAGGGGAGGATTCAAGGAAGCAGCATCATGGATTACGTCCGCGATGTGGAGGAAACGGCGAAAACGCTTCCGACTCCGCCCGCGCTGATCGGCCACTCCATGGGCGGATTCATCGTCCAGAAATTTCTCGAACGGAACTCGGCGCCTGCGGGTGTCTTGCTCGCCTCCAACCCGCCCTACGGACTTTGGCGCCCGACCTGGCTGGTCTTCAAACACAGTCCGCTGACCCTGTTGAAAGTGATGACCCAATTCCGCCTCGCGCCTGTGGTCGAAACGCCGGAACATACGCGCTGGGCTTTCTTCTCGGAAGATTTCCCGCAAGATCAATTGCTTAAATACCACGCAAAACTCAACGACGAATCCTTCCGCATGTATATGGATTTGCTTGGTTTGAACCTTGCCCATCCCCCAAAAATAAAGACACCCCTGCTCGTCCTCGGCGCGGAGAAGGATACCGTCATTCCATTGGTGGATGTTCACAAGACCGCGCGCGCCTACAACACCACTGCCGGGACCTTCCCCGATATGGCGCATGATATGATGCTCGAAAAAGGCTGGAAATCCGTCGCTGAGCGGATCAATATATGGTTAGGAGAGAAAGGATTATGAGTATGAAACAGACTCTCATGTATCTGGCTGCGTTTGCAATCGTTCTTCAAGCGTGCGCTTCACCCGCAACCCCGCCCCTGACCGCTGATTCGCCGACAGTTACGGCGGAGCCAACCGTCAGCGAAACCGAAGTTTCGGTCGAGGATACAGCCTCCCGGCTGGAAGGAGCCGGGGG
>DAOTXI010000146.1:0-10555 GCA_034435475.1 Anaerolineales bacterium | reverse complement strand
TGAAAATTCTTCTTTGCGACGATCAGGCAGTCATCCGCGACGGCATGGAAATGCTGCTTCAGTTGGAGAAAGATTTCCGCGTGGTGGGGTCGGCTGCGGACGGGTACGAGGCGGTTGAACTCGCCGCAAAAGTTCAGCCCGATTTGATCCTCATGGATTTGAAAATGCCGGGCATGAACGGCATCGAAGCCACACGCGAAATACGCAAGAAATTTCCCCACATCAAAATTCTTGTACTGACCACCTATGATGATGACGAATGGGTCTTTGATGCCATCCGCGCGGGGGCATCCGGCTATTTGCTCAAAGACACGCCGCGCCAGAAGATCATTGAAGCCATTCGCGGCACGATGGATGGCAAATCCTTCGTTGACCCGGCTGTGGCGGGCAAGTTAATGAATCAAGTTGCAAACAACCAGACCCAGCCTGCTTCTGTTTTAACCGGTAAACTGACCGAGCGCGAACTGGATGTGCTGCGCCTGCTTGCCAAAGGCATGACCAATACCGATATTGCCGGAACCTTGCATCTCTCCGAAGGGACGGTGCGGAACCACGTCAGCGCGATTTTGGAAAAGTTGGGAGTTTCCGATAGAACGCAAGCGGCGGTGATTGCGATTCAGCATGGGCTATAAAACGTAGCGCTACGTTTATCTACATTCTTTTTGAAACAAACTTTCTGCCTGCGAAACATCCACTTCTTCCGAAACTCTATTCCATAAGGTTGTCATTGCCGGGCACAGCAACGGCTGAGACTTGACCACCCGTTCACTTAATTTGAGCGCCATGTCTGAGTCTCCGGTCACGGCAAAGGCTTCGATGAAGGGCAGATACTCCACGGACAGGGCGGGACTCAATTCCGCCTGTTGCGCTTCTTTGAATAACTTCACAACTTCTTCCCAATCGCCATTTTGGCGTGCGATTTCGGCTTTTGTATAGGTGTAGCACCAGCCATGCGAAGGTTCTTCGCCAAACAAGTTCTTTTCCATAACAGGAGTTGGCGCGTCGGTGATAATCAAATCCGGATTGGAGAGTGGAATCGCATCGATCAAATAAAAACTCGCGCCGGGAACGGTCTCCACGTTGTTGTAAAGCGGGTCCAGCACGCGCAGACAGCCGTCTGCTTCCTTGTAAATGACCACACTTTGCGAGGTGTTGCCGCTAAACGTTGTGGTGCGATATGTGATGTCGATGGGCTGATCGGCTTTGATCTCTGCGGCGCTGAATCTTGTTTTGAGATATTGCAAGGCGTAAGGCAATTCGCGCCCTGCAAAGTCGGGCGCGTACATCCAATTCAGCGCGGACATCAATTGGTAATCGGAGAGATATTGGATGGGCAGTTCGTAGGTGAGGACGGTCGCGCCTTCTTTGAGTGCGGGCATGCGCCATGCCATTTGCCAGAACAGGTCGTGCGTGTTTGCCCAGTCGCGCCGATAGGTGTTTGCCGCCGTGAATTGATACGCCGCCGACATGCCAATGATGAGACTCAGAAATACAAGTTTGGCGCGGCTTTCTTTCAACAGCCAATCTGCCAGCCCCACAATGAAGAGACTTGCTCCCAGCATGATGGAGATGAAGAAACGGTCGTAATCAAATTCGATCTTGAGGGGAAGTCCTGCCGCCCAGGAGGGGAGTCTGCCCGCGAAGATGGCGACGATGCCGATGAGTAAGAACCCGTGGTGAGTGGAAAGTGGTGAGTGGGAAGTGGATGGGGTTTCCTCTTTCTTGTTACTCGTTACCACAAAGGCAAGCATTCCCGCAAACAGAAAAATGACAAATGCAATCGCCTGTGTTGCTGAGCCGTCAATGGACGAAAATATTCCAAACGCGCCAAGCCATGCTGTGAAACCAGAAAGGGATAGTGTGGAGATGAATTCGTTGACGAGCGCCAGCGGCGAGAGCAAAGACGAAATGCCAATCTGGTAGGAATTATACGCATCGGAGCGGTGGTAGGAATAGGTCCATGCGGCGTTGAGAATCCAAACGACCAGATAGGGCAGCCATTGCATGATCGTCTTTTTGAACAGGTCTTTTTTATCGGTGATGGATTCAGTGAAGATGACGAGGATGAAGAAGAAACGCAAAATTTCCAAACCGAAGAAATATTCGGTGGAGAATAGCCCGAATATCTGTAAAAGGATGGCGAGAGAGGTGAGTGGGAGAGAAGTCTTTCCGCTTCGGAGGAGATTTACGGTGAGGATGAAAGAGGAAAGAAGAAAGAGGAGTGGGATGAGTTCTTGATTGATGTGAGTGAGCGCCACCCATTGCTGTCCATACGCAGGGTAGACGGTGAAGAGTAGGACAACCCACAGAACCGAGCGCTCACGGGTAGGGAAAACTTTCCGAAGCAGCGAACAGGCTTGAAGTCCAAGAATGAAGCGGATGATCAAGCCAAGCAATTGCCACGTGAGGGGATGTCCGCCAAAAATGGCAGTCGTGACGGCGAAGACATATCCCAACAACGGGCGGAAGGGTTTGAAGGCGGCGATGAATTCAACGGGACCGAAGAAGCGCAAAAACCATGCGAAAGGCAGGTCGTCCCAATAGAAGCCAAGAGATGGGGTTAAGATGCCGTAGGCGAGCAGGATGAGGAATGCAAGCGCGGCAGGGATTGCAAATGGTTTTTGAAGGAGTTGGTTGAATTTTTCTTTCACGTTGAGAATTTTACCATTCGACATGTAACGGTATAATCCGCACTATGAATCGAAGTACATCACTGGATATTGCAATTTATATTGGTTTGATTGTTGTCTTCCTCGCGCCGCGGCTGGCGGGCATCGGCGATTTTGTCACGCTTGATGAGCCTTCGTGGCTGAGTCAGGGCGCGAATTATTATTATGCGCTGGGTCAGCGCGAATTTGAAAATACGGTGTATGAATATCAGCCCGCGGTGACGACGATGACGATTATCTCAGCGGCCATGCACCTGTATTTCCCCGAATATCGCGGGTTCGGTCAGGGCTATCTCGATTATGAAAAGGGAAGGCTCGATCCGTTTCTGTATGAGCATGGCAAAGACCCGTTGATGCTGTTGATCTATTCGCGCGTCATTCAGGTCTTCGTCCTGCTTGTTTTATTTTTGGTTCTATATTTTCTCCTGCAAAAATTCTTCCCGAAGCCGGTTGCGATTTTCGCGCTGGTCTTCGCCATGTTCGACCCGTTCTATTTGAGTCAGCATCGCCTGATGGATCACGAGGGCATGGTGTCGCTTTTTGGGATGATCTCGATTGTTTCGCTTGCGATTTATCTTTTCAAGGAAAACAAATTTGCGTATTTGATTCTCTCCGGCGCCGCGGCGGGATTTATGTCCTTGTCGAAGTCGTCGTCCATTGCAACGCTTGCAGCGATTGGCGCAATGCTGCTTTGGAAACTGATTCAAGACCGTGAACAGGGCTGGGGGAGGGGCTTGTTATCTGCGCTGAAAACGTTCGGGGTGTGGTTTGTGTTTTTGGCAATGGCCTATTTCATCTTCTGGCCCGGTATGTGGGTTGCGCCCGGCAAGATGCTTTACGAAGTGTATGGCAACGCCTTTAGTTATGCCTTTCAAGGCGCGCGGCTGAAGATCACACAGGAATTGGATGTTTCGCAATTCACGCTTAACACCCGCTTTGAAGATATTTGGGAAATTTTCAAAATTTTGCTTTACCGGACGACGCCCGTTGCCTGGCTCGGCGTCCTTTTGGGATTCGCCCTCCCGTTCACGCGGGACCCGGAGCGGATTCAGCGGAACCGGCTTTTCTTTACGCTGTGGCTTGTGAACGGAATTGCATTTGTGTTCTTAATCGGCGTCGCGCAGGGACGCAACTCTCCGCATTACATCCTTTCGAGTTATCTATCGTTTAATCTTCTGGCTGGGCTGGGCTGGTTTGCCTTTGCGGAATGGGTATCGAAACGGTTCCCTTCTTCGCGCAGTGTCTGGCAATATAGTTTGCTTGCTGTTGTGATGCTGTATCAAGCCGGGAGCGCGCTGGCAAATTACCCCTATTATTTCACGTATCGCAATCCAATCTTATATGCCGCCGGTTGGTATAACGAGTTTCCGCACTTCCCCTATTGTGAGGGTTTGGAAACTGCCGCTCATTACCTTGCCAGCCTTCCAGATGCTGAAAATGCGACGGTCTTCTCGTATTATGGGCGTGGGTGTGTTTCATACTACTACCCCGGTCCGTGGATCAGTTACCGCCCATACTATTCGGACGGGGAGCATACCGAGGATTTACTCAATAATCTGCGCGCTTCGGAATATCTCATCGTTTATTACGCCAATCAGGGGCAACTGGCGCATCACAAAAACTTTGTGGATGCCATGGCGAAGGCGGAGCCGTTCCATGTCGTCTGGTTGAACGGGTATGAGTACGTCCGCATTTACAAGGTGGATGATCTCGGTCCCGAAATCTATGAGGCGCTGGCAAACCTAAAGTAGGGGCGACCCGCCAATTCCTTCACGACATTCTTGCGCTCAGGGAGGGTCGCCCTGTGTCGGTCATGCAATTTTGCCCGCGCAAGGGCGACCCTTTCTTGCGTTCCGAGGTTCTGTTCGACCTTGACGGGTCGCCCCTACGGAAATGAAGCAGAAATTTGAAGAGAACAAATGACCCGGTTTATTGAATCCCACAGTAAAAAGATAATTCTTGCCCTGCTCCTTCTTGCGCTTACCCTGCCTTCGCGCCTCACGCGCATTGAAGCCGCCGTCAACATAGACGAGCCGTGGTGGGTGATTTCCAGTTCCAATTTTTATTACGCCGTCACACATAGGGATTTTGCGAACACTTATTTTGAATATCACCCCGGCGTGACGAATATGTGGATCATCTCCACCGCCATGCACTTTTATTTCCCCCAATATCGCGGCTTTGGGCAGGGATTTTTCGATCAGCGTAAACCGTTCTACGAAGAATTTCTGCGCGAGAATGGCAGGGAGACGCTTGAACTTGTCCGCTATGCGCGAATTATTCAGGCGGGGGTGTTGGCGGTCTTTGCGATCATTGCCTTCCTCTTCTTAAGTCTTGTTGTCGGCGAAAACCTTGCCTTTCTTTCCATCGCATTGGCAACCATCTCGCCGTTCTTTCTCGGTCACTCACGCCTGCTCAACATGGAGACGATGGGCGCGATGTTCGTGCTGGTCTCGTTCCTCGGTTTCCATTTGTATCGTTATCAAAACCGATTGATCTATCTTTTGATCTCCGGCGCGGCGTTTGGCTTGGCGCAGTTGAACAAATCCACTTCGATTGCCCTGCTCGGTGTGATCGGGTTTATGCTTTTACTCAGCCTCTTCGAGAAAAACGAAAAGCCAATCAAGTCGAAATTCTTGACCGCAGTAAGAACTTTTGGGATCTGGTTCGGCGCGGCGGTTCTCGTCTATTTCATCCTCTGGCCCGGGATGTGGGTGGACCCCGCTCGGATGCTCCGCGAAGTGTATGGCAACGCCTTTAGTTACGCCTTCCAGGGCGCCCGCCTCGACGTGACCGAAGAACTTGATCCTGCTGAATTCAGCGTGGTCACTCGCTGGGACGGAATCCTGCTCTACCTCCGCTATTATTTTTCAGGCGCCACCTTCGTCACTTGGCTCGGTTTGATCTTCTCCCTCGGATTTTTATTTACGAAGGGGAGAGAACGCTTGCCCGACCGGGTCCGCTCGATGATCGAATATCTTGCACTGCTCGGCGGCTTGTTCATCTTGATGTTTGGCGTTGCGCAGGGACGCAACCATGCCCATTACATCATGAATACCTTCGTCTCGTTCGACGTCATTGCGGGCATTGGGTGGGGGAGCGCACTTGCCTGGATGGGTTCGCGCTGGAAAGTCTTCTCAAATCCGCTTGCGCCGATTATGGCATCCATTGTTTTAATCCTTGGGCAGATCGGCTTCGGTCTGCCGTATGCGCCGTATTATTTCACCTACCGCAATCCGCTGACGAAAGAGGCGGCGACTTTGGGTTATGGCGAAGGCTTGGCAGAGGCGTCGGATTATCTCTCCCAAAAACCGGATGCGAAAAACATCAAAGCCTATGTCTACAACGGCATGGGGACATTTTCCTGGTATTTCCCCGGCGAGACGATTGTCTTGAAACGCATCAACGTCTTGAACGACGACTTCGTGACGATCACAGATGAATTACGCAGTTCAGATTATCTGGTGTTGTATCCGATCACCCGCGCCAAGCACCCAGAGACCGAAAAGATTCTTTCCGAATTCGAAGGGGTGGTCGAGCCGGAGAAAATTATTTATATCAACGGGTTGGAGTATATGCAGATTTACAAGGTGGCAGACATCCCAGAGTCGGTATATGATGCCTTGTTGAAGAAACATAAACCGGAATGAATTGAAGAGATGGCGCATGCGCCATCTCTTTTTTGTCAGTACCAATCTCCTATGCGTGGATTGGTATATTCGGGTGATGACAGGTTGGATTCATTCTAGTAACATACCGCGCGATTAACTTTTAGAAAGGTTTAGAAAGAATGAGTTCAAAACATCGTATCTATTTATTTTTCTGTCTTCTTGTAATTGCCGTTTTGGCGTGCAACGCGCCTGCCTCCTCCCAGCCAACCGAAGAGCAGACCAGTCCCGCCGCCTCTGTTACGGAGGAAGGCGCGGAATCGCAACCCGGGTCCACTGTTGAAGTGACCCATGTGATCGTCCCTTCCGCGAGCGTCTCAACGGGAAAAACAGTCTTTGATGTGGAATCTTCCGGCACCGGGTCGGAAGGACGCGCCCCCTATGGCGATACCTACGAATTCAACCTGCTCGAACGACCCTTTACTCAGGATATGACCTATATCCCCGACCTGGATATTGAATCCTATAGCATGTCGCAGGATGAGAATTTCCATTACATGTCCATCAAGTTGATCGGCTTCGACCCGAACAATTCCCTGGGAATCCATTACGGCGTGGAGATTGACACGGACATGGATGGTTTTGGAAACTTCGTAGTTTTGGCAAAGCCGCCGTACGCCGAAGAGTGGACTGCCGCCTCCATGCAGGTCTTTGAGGACACAAACCACAATACCAGCGGCACCTCGCCGGTTCGGGCTGATGCGCCCTTCGATTCGGACGGCTACGAGACCATGTTGTTCGATGGCGCGACCGGCTTTGGCGACGACCCGGATTTGGCATGGGTCCGCCTTGTGAAGGGCGAGGATGCCACCCTCCAAATTGCGTTCAAACGCTCCCTTGCCGGTGATGTTTTCATGGCGGGTATCTTTGCCGACGCCGGGTTGAAAGATGTCGGTCAGATGGATTACGTTGACCGCTTCACCGAGGAAGATGCGGGCTCTTCCGTCCGCGATAAAAAAACCTACCCGCTCAAGGCGCTCTTCTCAGTGGATAACACCTGCCGCGACGCCTTCGGTTTCCAGCCCACCGGTTATGAGCCAATGATTTGCGCCGGGTATGCCGCTCCTGCTAGTTCGGGCGGTGATAATAACCCTGGCAACCCCCCGCCGCCTTCGGGGCAGGGATGCACGATCCAGCCTTCAGATTGTACAGCCGACGCGCCCTTCTACTGGCCATATCCGCAGTGTGCCTGTTCATCCACGCCGTTTTACGAAAATCCATAGGAATATGACCTGCGCCTCCCCAAACCCGGGGAGGCGTTTTCATTCCACCTTACGCCTTTGTCATGAAAGTAGCATACACCCTGTGGGATTTTGTAGTGTAAAATTTTGGAGGTGTTCACCTAACAGGCAAAAATTCAATGAGAATTCCCGCTTCAGAAAAATCCATAGGACGCATCCTGACTGGGATCGTATTCCTGTACCAGATTATCGCGGCGGCGGCGCTGATCTGGTCGCTGATCCTTGCCATGCAATGGATTCAGGAGCCGTTCCTGGGTTCCTTTTACGAAAATACCCTTGTGTTTACCGACACAGGTGGGGGAGGCGGCGCCTGGGCATTTAGTGAGGTCGTGAACAGCGGAGACCGGCTTCTTGCAATAAACGGAGAGACGGTAACGACCAGCCGCGAAGTGCGCGACGCGATTGTCGGTAAATTTGTCCCCGGCGAAAACATCACCCTGACCGTCAAATTTGCGAACGGCGATACCCGCGATCTCAGTGTGGAATTACAGAACTTTCCCGAAGACGGGGTCAATGTTTATCTCTTCCTGCCCTTTATTATTTCCGTCATTTTTCTCGGTCTCAGTTTGTGGACGTTTGGTCTGCGACGCAACGAACCCGCCGGGCGGGCATTCATCATGTTCGCTTCCTCCTTTTCGATTGGGACCGGCGTCATCTTCAATATTTGGACCACTCATGAATTAACCCTGCTGTGGACCTTCGCCCTTGCGCTTGGAGGCGGCTCCGCGTTTGCGCTGGCCCTTTCGTTTCCCGTTGTGCCGCGCCTTCTCTTCAATCGTCCTTCTTTGAGATGGATCGGTTTCGGAATTGCGCTCCTGCTGGCAATTGCCACCACCCCTTATCTCTTCAACCTCGAACAACCAACCGCCTACATTACCTGGTGGCGGAATATCTATTTATTCAACGCTGTTTGCATTCTTGCCTTGCTGGGTCTTAACCTGTACCATGCGCTCTATTCACAATCGCCGGTGGTGAAATCGCAGGCGCGCCTGACCTTGTTCGGAGCGCTCTTTGCCTTCGGCCCCCTAACCGTCTTTTTTATGTTCGGCGCAATGTTGTCCATCCCCTTCTCCCCGGCGTTATACCTATTGCCTGTGGTCATCTTCCCCGCCGTGATGGGGTACAACATCATGCGGTTCCGATTCCTGCGCTCGGATGACCTGGCTCGCCGCGGAGTGATGTATGTCCTGCTTTCCGGCATCGTTACGCTGGGATACGCCATCGTTGCAACCGGGGCGGGGTTGCTGTTCGGAAACGCCCTGCCCGAAAACTATCTTGTAGGCATTGTCATCCTTGCGCTGGCGTTGACTCTCGAACCGCTCCGCGCCCGCCTGCAAGACCTGACCGATAAAATCTTCTTCCGCGGTTCCCGTGTGGCGGCGGAGCAGTTGGAGGATTTCTCCCACAAACTGACCACCGCGCTCGACATCAACGCCATCAGTTCGCTGCTGCGGGATCAAATCGCCTCGACCCTTGCCCCGGGCCTGATCCACATCTTTACCTATGACGCCCTCAATGATTTTTATTCGGCGTCTCCAGGCGAAGGACGCCGCGCCTCGACTGACATTCGTTTTACGTCTGCCAGCCCCCTGGTTTCGTACTTCAAACAGGAACGCCTGCCTCTCTATCTGGATAACCTGACCGACCTGCCTGAGCCTCTCCGCTCTGAACAATCGCGCATTGCTTTGTTGGGGTCGCGCCTATTTCTCGCCTTTCCCGGCAAGGATCGCCCCAACGGCTGGCTGGCGCTGGGACCACGGTTGACCGCCCAGCCTTATACGCCGCAAGACCTGCGCTTCCTCGAAAATATCAGCGACCAGTCCTCGGTTGCCATCGAACGCGTCCAGACCGTGGCGCATCTTGAACGCCGCATCCATGAGATGAACGCGCTGACCCGAGTCTCGCAGGGTGTGAACGTGACCCTGACCTTCGACGATGTGCTGGAATTGATCTACGCCCAGACGGCGCAGATCGTGCCCACTTCGCATTTCCACATTACGCTTTATAACAGGGACAGCGATTATTACTACTACGGTTTCTGCCTTGAAAATAACGAACGCATCCATGAGCGCGAGAACCAGCCTTTTGCCGCGAATATCGGGCTTTCGCCTGAAGTGATTCGAAAGAGCCGCCCCATCCTTACCCAGGATTACATCCACGAGTGCCAGGCGCGCAACCTGATGCCCACCATCGAAAACATATTTGCCTGGCTTGGCGTTCCTCTCAACGCGGGCGCAGAAACCATCGGCGTTCTCAGTGTCGGCAGCCGCGACGGCTCGACCGTTTACACCCGCGCCCAAATGGAACTCTTGCAAGCCATCGCCGATCAGACCGCGGGCGCGATCGTCAAGGCGCGCCTGTTGAAGGAAACCCAGGAACGCGCGCATCAGTTGACGACCCTGAACGACATCACCCGTCAATTGACCTCGACCCTTGAATTGAATCCCCTGCTCCAGAACATCCTTGAGAACGCGGTTGGCATCTTGAATTGCGAAGCGGGCAGTCTGTTTATGGTGGACGACCAGACCGACGAACTTGTCTTCCGCGTCACGGTTGGACCTGTGGCTGACAATTTAGTGGGAAGACGCCTCGCACCAGGGACAGGAATTGTGGGGCGGGCTGTTCAAACCCGCAAACCGATTATCGAAAACGAAGACCAGAATTCGGCCTCACGCTTCAAAGGGGTGGATCAGCAAACCGGTTTTGTGAGCCGCTCCCTGCTTGCTGTTCCGCTTCAGGCGAAGGATCGCGTCATTGGCGTAATCGAAGTCATCAACCGGCGGGATGGGCTTCCCTTCGTGCAAAACGATGAAACCCTGCTTACTGCTTTTGCAGGTCAGGCGGCGGTTGCCATCGAGAATGCCCGCCTTTACACCCTGACCGATCAGGAACTGGCCAGCCGCGTGGAGGAGCTCTCCGTCATGCAGAGGATTGACCGCGAGTTGAATGCCAGCCTCGAAATGGACCGCGCCATGCG
>DAOTXI010000145.1:0-2450 GCA_034435475.1 Anaerolineales bacterium | reverse complement strand
CATCATCCGTTCGCTGCTACTCAAAGGTGTCGGTCTCGATATGATCCAGTTCGACGTCATCGCCATGACTCTTTTCGCTGTCGGCATCATGACCGCCGCCGCGCTTCGCTTCCGCAAACGATTAGATTAAATTCTTTCTTCTCACCTAATGAAACAAGAAAGAAACTTTCCCAAGGAGATTTCCATGAATCACAAACGTCCGCCCATTCCCGCCATTATCGTCGTCTTCCTGCTCATCGCGTTGAGCATTTACTTTATTGTCACACAAACCGCAGGAGCCGATGAAACCGCCCTGACCGCCTCCGGAGCCATCGAAGCCGTTCAAGCCAATATTGCGCCGGAGATCGCTGGAAAAGTGACCGAAGTCCTTGTTGACGAAGGACAGGCAATATCAGAAAACGATCCGCTTCTGCGCCTCGACCCAAGCCTGCTGACTGCCCAACGAGCCGTTTCCTCCGCCGCAGTGGATTCTGCCAACGCCGCCCTGGCATCTGCTCAACTCAAATATGACCAGACGCTCGAAGCCGCTCTTGCCGCCCAAGCCGCGCAGCGCGCCAAAGACTGGCAGGCATCTGCGCCCAGCGAATTCGACCAGCCCAACTGGTACATTGAGCAGGAACAGCAAGTCGCCGCCGCCCAAGCCGAACTCAATGCCGCACAGACCGCCATTGACGATGCGAACGCGAATCTCGACAAAGTCATCACCGACTTGAAGAATTCCGATTACCTGCAAGCCGAGCAAGACCTCGCCGAAGCGCGCGCCGCGTTTGTGATCGCGGAGCAGGTCAAAGATCAGGCGTCCAATGCCTCTGACAGCGGCGGGTTGAACGAAGCCGCGCAGGATTATTATGATGAAGCCCTCACCGAATTGGAAGACGCCGAAGAAGCCTACAACGACCTGATGAACAGCGACGAAGCCGAAGATGTCGAATACGCGCGCGGACAAGTCCTCGTTGCCCAACAGCGCTATGACGCCGCCTACGCCCGCCTGCTCACCCTGCAAACCGGCGCAGACTCTCCCGCCGTCGTCGCCGCCGCAAAGGCATTGGATCAGGCGAAGTCCGCGCTGGCTCAAGCGGAAGCAAGCCTCGCCCTGATCGATACGCAGATCGCCAAGTTGACGGTCAATGCGCCAATGAGCGGTGTCGTGCTCACGCGCAATGTCTAGCCGGGTGAATTTATCCAGCCTGGCGCAACGACCTTGACCATCGGTAACATCAACGAATTGACCATTACGGTCTATATCCCCGAAGACCGCTACGGCGGAATCTCCCTTGGTCAATCTGCCACTCTGACCGTGGACTCCTTCCCCGGTGTCACCTTCAACGCAACGGTCATTCAGATCGCCGATAAAGCTGAATTCACCCCGCGCAATGTGCAAACTGTGGAAGGACGCTCCAGCACGGTCTTTGCCATCAAACTCCGCGTGGAAGACCCGGACGGGATGTTGAAGATCGGTATGCCTGCGGATGTGGTGTTTAGCGCCAGTGAATAGTGAACAGTGAGCAGTTACCAGTCACCAGCGCGTGGGAGGCATTCTCAAACGCCGGATGAGGTGAGCCATGACAGCAAATTTTGATTGGTCAAAGATGAAGAACATCCAAAAGATTCATCGCGTGCTGTATGCCATCGGGTTGGGAAGGCTGATCGGCAGGATCATTCTCCTTTTGACCACCACAGGCAGAAAGTCTGGGTTGAAGCGGGTGACACCTCTTCAATATGAGAAGATCGGCGCGGATTATTACGTCGGTGCGCGCGTGGAGTCAAAGCGGATTGGGTGCGGAATGTGCTGTCATCCTCGCAGGTGGATGTCCGTGTGGGCGCGAAGAGATTTCATGGTGCTGCCGAAGTTGTCACTGACCCATCACGCTTTGCCGATTTTTTGGAAGTCCGCTTGCAAAGACATCCGCGCATGGTCGGGTTGATCATGGAAAAGGCACATGGCTTGCCGCGTCATCCCAGCCGTATCCAACTGGAAGAATTGGGTCGCACAGAAGCGTTCGTTATCTTGCACCCAACAAAATTTAGCGAGAATTGAAATGATGGATTATCTCGTCCACGCAGAAGATCTGCATAAACATTTTGGCGTGACCCAGGCAGTGAATGGAGTCTCGCTCCGAATCACACCCGGCGAAATTTACGGACTCGTCGGCTCGGATGGCGCGGGGAAGACCACCACCATGCGGCTGCTGGTCGGCGCATTGAAACCCAATCACGGCTCCATCGAAGTCTGCGGCTTTGATGTGTTAAGACAGACCGAACAGGCGCGTTCGACCATTGGCTATCTCTCCCAGCGTTTCTCAATGTACGAAGACCTGACCGTGCTGGAGAACATCCGCTTCTTTGCCGAGGTGCGCGGACTTTCCTCCACCGAGTGGCTGCCGCGTTCGATGGAAATTCTTGAATTTGTCGGCTTGGAAAAATTCAAAGACCGACGCGCCGGTCAACTC
>DAOTXI010000144.1:0-2959 GCA_034435475.1 Anaerolineales bacterium | reverse complement strand
AAGATTCGACTCCGACTCCGTTAGATGCTCATCCCCCGCTCGCCGACTTGACTCACTCGCCCATCCCCGCCTCACACCTTGACCTGTTAATGGCTCCCATCCATGCAGTTTTCACCACGCTGATGCCGGATGGTCAGCCGCAATCGAGCCTCGTATGGTGCGACTATGACGGCGTATGTGCCCGTGTCAACACCTCGCTCGAACGCCAAAAGGGGCGCAACCTGACCCGCAACCCCAACACCTCCCTGCTCATCGTAGACCCGGAAAATACTGCCCGCTTCATCCAAATTCGCGGCGAAGTGTAACTCGTCTACGAAGGCGCAATTCCGCATCTTAACGCGATCACAAGACAATACACCAGGCATCCGCAATATTATGGTTATGTCTTCCCTGTTGAAAAACAAACGCAGGAAACCCGCGTCATCTGCCGCATCCACGCCAAACGCGCGACCGTGGACGCGATCCATAATTGACAGCGATTTTAATGTCGCACCTGTCTCAAATATCACCTCGGGCGGCGTCATTGTCGTAAATTGTGAGCTCGCATCGGATTTTACGCCACCCACGGTTTCGCCTCTTTACGTTGAGTTAAGTTTATTACTGGGTATAATCCCCGCATGGTCCAACGAATCTTACGCGGGCTTGAGATGACCTTTCTACTCCTCATCTTCGCCGCACTCACCGGGTATAGCAACCCCTCCCTCACCAACCCAATCGAAAAAGTCCGCGCCTACACACGCAGCCTTGAATTCGATTATGTGGAATGGATGGCGAACGCCGCCGTGGTCAAAGCCCGCGCCGCATCCATCAACCTGCCCTACACCTTGAACCGTGAGACACAGAAACAAATCGTCGCGGAATATCTCCGCGCCACCCAAAGCATCCTCGAAAAAGAATACCAACTCTCGCAATTATACGCCGACCCATCCATCGCTGATAAAGATATTGCAACAGAACCCGTCCTCGAAGAATTGGCGACGCTTTACGCGCGTCAGAGCGAACTTGCTCCGCTTGCCGAAGCCATCCTTCAAGAACAGGTCTCACAGGTGGTGGCAGAGATCGGGCTGACAGCGGCGGGTCAACCCATTCCGAACATTTGGTATCACTCCACTCCCCTGCCGATGGCGCTGATCGTCTCGCCGCGCGACCACATCGAGCAAACCGCGAACATCTCGGTGGATACCGATCTAACCCTCGACGAACAAGTGAAACTCGAAGAGGATGTCACGCAAGGTTTGAATGTCTCCTCGCTCGTTGTACAGATCGGCGGCGTGGGCGTGTATCCCACCATGGTGATGCGCTCCACGAACCTGCCCTGGATGCTCAACACCATCGCCCACGAGTGGATTCACAACTACCTCACCCTCCGCCCGCTTGGGGTTCTGTATGCCGAAACGCCCGAACTGCGCACGATGAACGAAACCACCGCTTCGATCGCCGGGGATGAGATCGGGGCATTGGTCATCGAAAAATATTACCCGGAATTAAAACCCTCCGCCTCTCTCCCAGACTTTGAGCTGGTCTCGCTTCCTTTTGACCGCCCCGACCCCGGGAGTTTGGTCCGCCCGCCCTTCGACTTCCGCGCCCAGATGCATGAGACGCGCATCAACGCCGACGCCTTGCTGGCGGAAGGAAAGATCGAGGAAGCCGAAGCCTACATGGAGGAGCGCAGGCAGGTCTTTTTGAGAAATGGATATCTCCTGCGCAAGATCAACCAGGCGTATTTCGCCTTCCACGGCGCGTATGCCGACTCTCCCGGCGGCGCGGCTGGCGAAGACCCGGTCGGTCCCGCCGTCCGCGCCCTGCGCGAGCAAAGCGACTCGCTTGCGGATTTCGTCAAAACAATGTCGTGGATGTGGTCTTTCGAGCAATTACAGGAAAAGGTTAAATAAAAATAACCGCGTAGGACGCGCTCTCTTGCGCGTTCGTTGGCGTTAGAGAACGCCAACTACGCCAGGTGATTCTTTGAAACATAAAATGAAAAAACTTGCCATCTTTCTCTTCTTATTTAGCTTTGCATTTCTTGCCATTGCCTGCGCAGGTGAAACGGAACAACCCACAACAGCGGTCACCCCGTTCTTCGCCACCGAGTTGCCGACCTCCGCGCCGGAATTTTCCTGCACGTTGATCAACGTCCTCCCCACGCCGGTTGCGACCCAGCAATCGCTGGTTCCGCCCATCACAGACGGGGACTTTTCCATCGGTCCGGCAGACGCGCCTGTGACGATCCTCGAATATTGCGATTTTCAATCGGATATTTGTCTTGCCATGGCGCAAACCATCGCAGAGTTGACCCGGAATTACCCGGGCAGCATCCGGCTGGTCTTCCGTCCCTTTCCGCTGACGGATTATCTTGATAAGTCCGACGACGCCCTGCTGGCGGCTTTTGCCGCGCATGAACAGGGAAAATTTTGGGAGATGTACGACCTGCTCTTCGTCAAACATGCGGAATGGTCAAAACTCAGCCAGGGTGAGTTCAAGGCGTGGCTGGGGAGGGAGGCGTCCACCGTCGGCGTGGACCCGAACCAGCTTTCAGAGGCGATAAAAGCCGACGCAGCGGCGAACAGGCTCAAGTCGGCGAAAGATGCGGTTGCCCTGCTTCCAGTACAAACGGTGCCGCTGGTCTTCATCAACGGTTCGCTCCAGCAATATTATTTGGATTATCAAAGCCTGAACAACACGGTCGGGTTGATCCTGCTGGGGAAAAAACAGTTCACCGAATGCCCGCCGTTTACGATTGACGCGTCGAAGCAATACATTGCGACCATCGAAACCGGGAAGGGCAAGATCGTGATCCAACTGCTGCCGGATAAAGCGCCGCTGGCGGTGAACTCGTTTGTGTTCCTTGCGCGGCAGGGCTGGTTCAATGGCGTGACGTTCCATCGCGTGATCCCCGGCTTTGCGGCGCAGGCAGGCGACCCAAGCGGGACGGGTATGGGCAACCCCGGCTATCTTTTCC
>DAOTXI010000143.1:0-7678 GCA_034435475.1 Anaerolineales bacterium | reverse complement strand
CTTTGAAGAGGGTTGGTGTGCCGGGGTGTTGCATGTGCGGCACAGGGTAGATGAGCCCCTCTTTTTCGATACGTTCATAAGTGATACCGGCGTAATCGGAGTTTACGCTGCCCATTTCGCGCAGAATCTCTTCGGGGTGAGAATATGCCCAATGGGCGGTATCCAGCCCAAGTCTTGATTCGAGGCGCAAGGCTACATCGCAAACGATCTGCCAGTCGGGGCGCGACATCCCCCGGGGCGGGTGCGCGGCGCGGACTCGTTGTACTCTTCTATCCGTGTTCGAGAAGGTGCCGTCTTTTTCTGCAAAGGGCGTGGCGGGCAAAAAGACATCGGCGTAGGCGGCGCTTTCGTTTATGAAGACATCCTGCGCGACGAGGAACTCCAATTGCTCCATGTGGCGGCGCGTCACGTTGAGGTTAGGCTCAGACATCATCGGGTTTTCACCCATAATGTAAAGCGCGCGAATGCCGCCTTCACGCGCGTTGCCGAGAATTTCAGTGGTGGTGAGACCCAGTTTGAGACTCAAGCCACCCTCTTCGATGTTCCAGGCTTTTTCCCATTTGGCGCGGTTGTCGGGGTTATCCACGCGCATGTAGCCGGGGTAATGGAAGGGCATGGAACCCATGTCGCTGGCGCCTTGCACGTTGTTCTGTCCGCGCAGGGGATTCAGACCTGTGCCATCGCGCCCAACGTGCCCCGTGAGGAATGCCAGATGAATGAGCGCAAGCGCAGACGCCGTGCCGTGTGAAAGTTGTGAGATGCCCATACCCCAATAGATGGCGCCATTTTTGGCATTGGCGTACAGCCGCGCCGCTTTGCGAATATCTTCGGCGGGCACGCCGGAAATTTCTTCGGCGTATTCGGGGGTGAATTTTTCGAGCGATTCAAGGAATTCATCGAAGCCCTCTGTGCGGGTCTTGACAAACTCCCAATTGACCAAATCCTCTTTTATGATGACATGCGCCATTGCCGAAAACACGGGCACATTCGAGCCGGGTTTGAGCGGCAGCCATAATTCCGCCATGTCCACAAGGTCAATGCGGCGCGGGTCTACGACGATCATCTTTGCGCCGTGTTTCATCACCGCTTCCTTCATTTGCAGGGCAATGATGGGATGATTTTCAGACGTGTTCGAGCCGGTGACGATGAAGACATCGTTCATCACAACCTGACTCGCCGTATTGCTCATGGCAGAGGAACCGACCGCCTGCTGCAACGCCACCACTGAACCGGCATGGCACAGGCGCGTGCAATGATCCACATTGTTGGTGCGGAAGATGGCGCGGTACATTTTTTGCAGGACGTAGTTATCTTCGTTGGTGGCTTTGGCGCAGCAATAGACCGCCATCGCGTCGGAGCCGTCGCGTTTGTAAATGCGGGTAAGGTTATCGGCGACAATGTTTAGGGCGGTGTCCCAGTCGGTTTGAACCCAGTCCCACGGAGAGAGGGACGATTCGTTATTCGATAATTCGAAAGTTTGCGGTCGAAGGGCTTTCTCCGAGTATCGAATATCCAATATCGATTTTCCCTCCAACAAATATCTTCTCACCATCGGTGTAGTGACGCGCTTGGGGTGATAAATGTAGTCGTAGCCGAAGCGTCCTTTTACGCACAGGTTGCCGTGGTTGACGGGGGAATCAAAAGGTGTGGTGACTTTGAAGATGAAATCATCCTTGACGTGTAGTTGAAGGTTGCATCCCACTCCGCAATATGGGCAGGTGGTCGAAACGACTCGATCCGCCGTCACCCCCTTGTTTTTTTGTCGAACTTCGCTAACCATAAATCTACCTCCAAAAATTATTAACTCACCTTGCGCAATATTGCATAGGGGCGACCCGTCAAGGCTTTACAACCTATACGATCTTACAGCAAGGGTCGCCCTGGCTGGCAGGCTGGCGCTTTCGTCACAGGCGACCCTTTTTGGCGCAACAAGGTTCTCATGGATTTGGACGGGTCGCCCCTACTACGTAATCAGCCTATACCTTTTCGATTTTTACAGCGCTTACCTTGAACTCCGGTATCTTCGCCACCGGGTCTACGGCGTCGCCGGTGAGGACGTTGGCGGGAACCTCTGCAAAGTGGAAGGTCATAAAAACCATGCCGCGCGGAAGTTTATCCGTCAGGCGGGCTTTGCCTGTCACTTCGCCCCGGCGCGATGTCACCCGGATCAGATCGCCCGATGCGACCTTCAGCCTTGCGCCGTCTTCGTCGTTGATCTCGATCTCGCCCTCCGGCGCAACCCAGTCAAGTCCCTCCGAGCGGCGGCTCATTGTTCCGCCGTGCCAATGCTGAAGAATACGCCCCGTGTTTAGCGTGAACGGATATTCCGAGTCGGGATTCTCCATCGGTTCGCGGAAAGCCAGCGGGGTAAATTTTCCGAGTCCGCGGGTGAATTTTTCCTTGTGCAAGATCGGTGTGCCGGGGTGATCCGCCGTCGGGCAGGGCCATTGGATTCCGCGTTGATCAAGCCTTGAGTAATTGAGCCCAGCCATGGACGGAGTCAGAGCCGCGATCTCATTCCAGACAGAGGAGGCGTCTGCGTAGTTCCAATCTGAAACGGGGTGAACGACATCCGATGAAGCGCTTCCATCCGAACCGCTCAAATGCCGACCAAGATCGCAGATGATTTCGAGGTCGCGCCGCGCATTGCCGCGGATGGGAAGCGCCTTGCGCACGCGTTGAATGCGTCGCTCGGTATTTGTGTACGTGCCTTCCTTCTCGGCAAAGCTCACGCCCGGCAAAACAACATGCGCCAATTGGGCGGTTTCATTCAGAAAAATATCCTGCGTGACGAGAAACTCGATTTCATTCAACGCCTCGCGCACATGGTTTGTGTTCGGGTCGGAGAGAATCGGATTTTCGCCCAGGATGTATAACGCCTTGATCTGCCCATCGAGCACGCCGTTCATCATTTCGGTGACGGTGAGACCGGGCTTCGGGGGAATCTTCACCGATGTTTGCCATGCGCCTTCGAACTTTGTTCGCGTGGCTTCATCAATCACCGGCTGGTAACCGGTCAACACATTTGGCAACCCGCCCATGTCGCACGCGCCCTGCACATTATTTTGTCCGCGCAGGGGGTTGACTCCTGAACCGGGTTTTCCGAAGTTACCGGTCAGCAAAGCGAGATTTGCCAGCGCCTGAACGTTATCCACGCCATGCGAGGATTGGGTGATGCCCATGGCCCAGAAAATTGCCGCGCTTCCCGCCTGACCGTAAACTTGCGCCGCCTCTTCGATCTTTTCCGCCGGGACGCCTGTGACCTGCTCTGCCCACTGCGGTGTGGATTCTTTGACAGCCTCTTTCAACGCATCGAAGTTTTCGGTCCTCGATGCGATAAATTCCTGTTTTGCCAATCCGCGCTCGATGATGACGTGCGCCATTGAATTCAGCAAAGCTACATCGGTACCCGAACGCGGGCGAAGATGAATTGCCGCAAAATCGGCAAGCTCGATCTCACGCGGGTCAATCAAAATCAATTTCGAGCCGCGCAGCCGAACCGCCTTTTTCATCTCCAAACTGATGACGGGATGCGCCTCGGTGGTGTTGCTGCCGGTTACCAGCAAAACATCTGCCAGGTGAATATCGGCGATGGAGTTTGTCATCGCGCCTGAACCCAGGGTTGCCGCCAGACCGGCGACAGAACTGGAGTGTCAGATCCGCGCGCAGTGATCCACGTTATTCGTGCCGATCAATCCGCGCGCCACCTTTTGCAGAAGATAGTTTTCCTCGTTCGTACATTTTGCCGAAACCAAAAAGCCAATCGAGTCGGGCCCGTATTTCTCGCGGATTTCAAGCAGCCGCTCCGCGACATGACCAACTGCCTCGTCCCATTCTGCGGGGATGAGTTTGCCATCTTTGCGCATGAGGGGCTGGGTCAACCTATCCGCCGCGTGGACAAAGTCGTAGCCGAAACGTCCCTTCACGCACAGGTTTCCGTGATTGGCGGGCGAGTCGAAGGGCGAGGTAATGCGGTAGATCACGTCGTCCTTGATATGCAGGTTAAGTTGGCATCCCACCCCGCAGTAGGGGCAGGTGGATGTGGTGATGTGGTCGGGTTTAATCATGGGGTCTCCTTGCGGTAATTGGAGATTGGTAATTAGTAATTAGAGATTGGAGGTTGCTAATCTCTAATCTCCAATCTCTATTTTCTCTATTTTCGCTTTTTTCTTCCAGTACTCAAAACGCTGATTTCCGCCGGGCTGACGCCCTGCTCCAGCAAATACTCGCGCTTGGGTTTCAACGCACCTGTTGGGCACACGCCCACGCATTGACCGCACAACACGCAGGTTGTTTCGGGGATGGGTTTCTCGAAGAAGGTGCCAATTTGAGTCTCGAATCCGCGTCCTTCGAAATTGATGGCGTAGGTGTATTGAGCGTCGTCCGCGCAGACCTGCAAGCAGCGCCAGCACAGCAGGCACTTCGAGTAATCGCGGATATACATCGGGTTGTCGTCTTTGATCTCAGACTCTCGCCGCTCCGCGCCGGGAAAGCGTTCAACGTTTGCGCCGTATTCATCCATCATGGTGAGGATGTCGGGCGCGTCCGATAAATCCATGGTGGAGGCGAGCATTTCCAAAATGGTCTTGCGGGCGCGCATTACTTTTTCGCTGCGAGTCTGAACCTTCATGCCCGCCCCCGGCGGGACGATACATGCAGGCTGTAACACTCTCCACCCTTCCACTTCGACAACGCACATGCGGCACAAGCCGTTTGCCTTCGTCGCTTCGTGAAAGCAGATGGTGGGGATGTCAATTCCGTTTTCGCGCGCGGCGTCGAGGAGAGTCTGCCCGTCTTGCGCGGTGATTTCTTTGCCGTCCATTAAGAATGTGATTGCCATGTGATTACCTGTGTTTTGGTTACAGGTTGCAAGTTGAAGGTTGCGGGTTCTACATTCAACCTTCAACTTGCAACTTTCAACTCGTGAAGATTTCCGGCCACAACTTCATCGCAGATAGAACCGCAGCCGCCGCCGTCTGCCCCAACCCGCACAAACTCGCGTCCGTCATCGTCCAGCCGATATCCAGCAAGCGGACAAAATCGCCTTCAAGCGGCTTGCCCTCCGCCACCCGGTCGAGGATTTCCATCTGCCGCCGCGTGCCCATCTGACAGGGATAACATTTACCGCAGGATTCATGCGCAAAGAAATGACCCAATCGTTGCAACACATCGCGCATGTCGCGGGTTTCGTCGAAGACCATCACCACGCCTGAGCCTAGCGGCAGACCGACCGCGCGCAAATCTTCGAAGGTCATCTTCACGTCGAGGTGATCGGTGGTTGCAAACGCCCCCGCCGCGCCGCCAAACAGAACGGATTTGAGCCCCTTACCATTGGTCACGCCGCCTGCCATCTCCAATACATCGCGCAGGGTTGCGCCGAACGCCACTTCATACACGCCGGGCTTCGAAACGTCGCCAGACACGCAAAACAATTTGGGACCCGGCGATTTTTCGGTGCCGATCTTGCGGTATTCGGCGACGCCCATCGAAATGATGAGCGGAACATTGGAAAGTGTTTCAACGTTGTTGATAACCGTCGGCTTGCCGAACACGCCATGCGTCGTCGGGAAGGGCGGCTTCACACGCGGGAAACCGCGCTTCCCTTCGATCGATTCGAAAAGCGCGGTCTCCTCGCCACAAATGTATGCGCCCGCGCCAACACGGATTTCAATATCAAGGTTTTCCAAATACCCCGCTTCGCGCGCCTCGTTCACCGCATTTTCCAAAACGGGAACAATGTAGGGGTATTCTCCGCGAATGTAGATATACCCTTTTGTTGCCCCAATGGCATATGCCGTAATGCACAACCCCTCGATCATCAAATGCGGGTCATCGAACATCAGAACGCGGTCTTTGAAGGTGCCCGGCTCAGACTCATCCGCATTGCAGATGACATATTTTTGATCTGCTTCCGCCTTGAGCGCTCCCTCCCATTTAATGCCGGTAGGGAAGGCTGCGCCGCCTCTTCCCACCAGACCGGAGGCTTTGATCTCCTCTATGACCTGTTCGCGGCTCATGGCTTTTGCCTTCTCAAGCGCGGCATAGCCGCCATAGGCTTTGAGCGATGTGGTTTCACCGCCGCAGTTTTTGGTGAGCAGGCGCAGCGTGCCGCCAACCGGAGATGGTGGACGGTAGGGTTTATCCGCGCCGAAATCTTCGATGGCGAGATTGCCCTTCATCGTCAACACCGCCGGGGCATGGTCGCACAGCCCCAGGCACGGACTCGGCTCAATGGTAAGATCCAAGCCTGGGCGAGTCTGATGCGGGCTTAATCCATGTTTTTGACAATGCCCTTTCAGGAGTCCATCTCCATCTTTTAATCCACAAGCCGGGTCTGTGCAAACTCGAATGACAGTCCTGCCGGTGGGCTGGTTATAGTACATGGAATAGAACTCGATGACGCCATGCACCTCTGCCAACGGCACGCGCAGGCATTTGGCAACTTCGGCGGCGACTGGCTCGGAAAGCCAGCCATAAATAGTTTGAGCCGCGTGTAAGGCTGGTAACAGCCCTGAGCGGCCCAATGAGATATATCTTTCAATTGCAGGATGCAGTGAGGATAGGTCTACTTCAGACATAAATTCTCCATTGCTTCGAGTATACCCGATGTGAATTGGTGACATCAGACACTTCCGGAATGATGCAGGATTATATATAATGTACAATCATGGCGTCAACCCCTGTAAAAGAACTCATGCACAAACCCTTGAAGGAAGAAATCTATGATGCGCTGCACCGCCAGATCATTGCCGGTAAATATGCGCCCGGCGACTGGCTGAGGCAGGACGACATCGCCAGCCAGATGGGAGTCAGTATGACGCCCGTGCGCGAGGCGCTCGACCTGCTGGTGGCAAAAGGCATTGCAGAGCGCGTGCCCTACCGCGGCGTGTGCGTTCGACAAATGTCTGAGAAGGATATTGTGGAAGCCTACGGGATGCGCCTTTTTTTGGAGGCAATGATCGCCCGCGAGACCGCGCTGAACATTTCGCCGGAGCAGATCGCAAACCTTCAGTCCATCATGGCTGAAATGGACAGGCATGTGGATTTGAACGAGATGCCGCAGGAGCGGCAGTTGAGTCGTGAGTTCCATGCCGCAATTGCAGAGGCATCTGGGAACAGCCTGCTCATTGAGTTGTACTCCATCGTTTCAAACGCCTTCCCCGACTGGCTTTTGTATGAAGCGCTCTATCGCAAACCGGAACTGGTTTCAGGCAGTGTGACGCAAACCCACGACGAACACGCCGCCATTTTAGAGGCTTTCATGAAGCGCAACCCTGACCTGGCTGTACGCCTCTCGCTGGAGCACGTGATGGAATCGGGCAGGTGGCTGGAAACGTATCGAAATATCCCCGCCAAATTATTAAGAGAAAAAGAAAAGCAAGTTTCGCATTTGATCAAAAAACCAAAATAATCAGGAGGCACAACATGTCGGAAGAGATCGAGAAATTGTTCAAGGATATGGCGCAAAGCATCATTGACGGCGATTCGGATGTTTCAACGGAACTCGCCCAAAAATCCATCGAGGTGGGAATCCCCCCGCTGGATGCGATCACCAAGGGATTTGTGGTCGGAGTCAATTACATCGGCGACCAGTTCGGCGCGGGCGAAGCCTTTTTGCCCGAATTGGTGATGGCGGGCGAAGCGATGAAATCGGCAGTTGCCGTGCTTGAGCCTGAAC
>DAOTXI010000142.1:0-3976 GCA_034435475.1 Anaerolineales bacterium | reverse complement strand
GAGATTGAATCACCAGCGCAAGCAGGAAGAAATTAAGATGCGCCTTGCGCAGGGTAAGCAGGATGGTCTCCAGCTCGCTGAAACTGAGGGCGACGATCACAACGCCAAGGAACAGGACGACGAATACGAATGTCTTTTTCATGCCTTCCGTTTGTATAACTCACTTTACACAATTGAACGTAGGGGCGATCCGTCCAGGTTTTACAACGCGCTTTGTCATATCGGGAGGATCGCCCTATTACAACAAGGTTGCCCGGTCAAAGAGCGACCCTTTCCTTTGTAACAAATTAAACGAAGGATTTGGACGGGTTGCCCCTACTGCGTAATATCAGGTATATAGCTTTACGGCGCAGCGACGGGCAGGGTTTCAACAAGGATGAAAAGCTGGACGACCGAGGCGTAACCCCAGGCGGTTTCTCCGGGCTGGGACCTGAACCAGGATCCATTGCCAATCGGCGGCGCATCCGATGTCCCTTGCCAATGTGTTCACGTCGCCGCTGCTGACGAATAACAATAATGTTTGCATGTCGGTATTCATGTGACCAAGTTGCCGTGATTTCAAGTCCGCAAGGCAGGCAGGGATTTCCTGGTCTTCGGCGTCGCGTAAAACGCGCTGGAGTTCCGGGATGACCTGTATCAACTGTGACTGCGGCGTAGCCGTCGAATTCACGCGTCAACTTGTGGATTTTTTCCACTTCGGTGGGAAGATTCGCCTCGCTGCATGGATCGGGGTCTGGGTGGCACTGATTGTGGCTGTTTCTTCGCCCGAGCTGCCACAGGCGCCAAGGAGGAGCGCGATCATTCCAAATATGAATTGAAGTTTATATTTTATCTTGCCTCATGAACGATAATCTTGAACAGCATTGTAACAAACAATGAAACCATTCTTGTGCGAAAACCCTGGGCGCTTACAAGCAAAAGATTTCAAGTGGGGCGATTTCAGCAAAATCTGGAGATTTGCAATCCAGCCTGTTTACGCGCCCATTGACAGGACATGACGGCAGGATTATGATTTATGTCAATAAAGTCTATTATTCCAGTAGGAGTTATGGAAGAATGAGATTATCCAAACGCGGTGAATACGGGCTGCGAGCCATGATCGCGCTGGCAGGACCGGCGCCCAAGGGTGATGCCCCCCACATGATGCAGATCAAGGAGATCGCCCTGGGCGAACAGATCTCCGCCAAGTTTCTCGAGCAGATTCTTCTGGCGCTCAAGAACAACGGTCTGTTTCACAGCAAAATGGGAGTCGGCGGCGGGTATTACCTGGCAAAGCCTGCCAGCGAGATCACGCTTGGGCAAATCTTCCGCGTTTTGGATGGACCCGTGGCTCCGGTGAAGTGTGTCAGCCAGATGGCGTATGAGCCGTGCGGCTGTCCCGATGAGGAGACCTGCGGTCTGCGGCTGGCGATGGGCGATGTGCGCAATGCCATTGCAGACATCCTCGATACCACCTCGCTGGCGGATGTGGTCAAACGGCAGGTCTCGCTTCGAAAAAAACTGGGGCTCAAGTAGGCAAAAGCGGAGGGGGGACGTTTTTTGTTCACTCAAAAGTATATTAGTATTATAGACTTTATATATTTTTGACGTCATGAGACATCAATCGAAACCAAGGAGCATGAAAAAATGGAAACCGAAATTACGCTTTCCCTTCTTCTATATGCGCTGGTGGGGTTCGTCGCCCAGATGATTGACGGCGCATTGGGCATGGCATATGGAGTCAGTTCGAATACTTTCCTTTTGAGTTTGGGCATCCCCCCTGCCGCGGCGTCAGCCAGCGTGCATATGGCGGAGGTGGTGACGACCGGCGTCTCTGGCGCATCTCACTGGAAGCTGGGCAACGTGGATTGGAAACTTGTGCGCCGCCTGCTCATCCCCGGCGTAATCGGAGGCGCCACCGGCGCGTACCTGCTGACCTCAATGGACGGCAATATCATCAAACCATATATCGCTGTCTATCTGCTCATCATGGGCGGCGTGATCGTCTATAAGGCATTCACCCTAAAACTGCGCAATAAACCGGATGGGTATCACGGTCCACGCATCAGCCTGCTCGGTCTGTTCGGCGGTTTTTGCGATGCGGTCGGCGGCGGGGGCTGGGGACCGGTGGTCACATCCACGCTGGTGGCGCGGGGAAAGAATCCGCGCATGACGATTGGCTCGGTCAATTTCTCGGAATTCTTCGTGACGCTGGTCCAGTCGATCCTGTTTGTTTTGACGCTTAGGTTCGGCGAATACTGGCAGATCATTTTGGGATTGCTGGTCGGGGGCGTGATCGCGGCGCCCATTGCGGCAAGACTGTCTCAAAAACTCCCGATGAAGGCGTTGATGATCTTTGTCGGGCTGTTGATAATCGGAATCAGCGTTCGGACATTGGTGTTGGCGATGAGGTAGGCGTACCAGTAGACAAGAAAACAAGTAGACAAGAAGTACGTGTCTACTTGTTTTCATTTTTACGTTTTTACGGCTACCAGATTCCCGGAAACAAACGATATTTTGTCTTCTGGGCGTATTCCCAGTAGCCTGGGAGTTCGTTTTGTAATGTGGCATCTTCCTTGGAAGTTCGGATGACGATGACAACCAGTGTGAGCACAGCGGGGATGAACGCCCAAAGCGAGCTGAAAAAAAGCGGCATGGCGAGATACGTCCACAGCCCGCCGACATAGCCGGGGTGGCGGATGAAGCGGTAGGGACCCGTCGTCACCACATGATGACCACGGTCGGTTTGAATCCGCACCACGCCGGAGAAGAAACGGTTCTCCATCAACGCCCAGGTGCCAAATACAAAGCCGAGCAAAATGACGGTCAGCGCGGCAAGTTCGATGGGGAGTGAAAAAGGTTCCGTCCAGGAATACAGCCTGTCGAAGCCTGCCACAGCCAAAATGAAGACAGAGCCGAACGCCATCAACGGAGAGAGGACTTTGTCCCACGGTTTGGCGTCTTTCATCTGCATCGAGCGGGCGCGTTCCGCCAGAATATCGGGGTGGCGTCTCGCCGCCAGCGCCCGGCTGAGGACGAAGCCCAGGATGGCGGTCACAGCATAGGTCCAAGCCTCCCACCAGCCCCAATCGCCGGAAATGAGCATGGGCAACAACGGAATTACAACAACAACGATGAGCAATTGGATGATGATCTTAAGGGTAAATGTTCGCTGAGTTTCGGGCATGGCGTCCTCCTTAAACAGTATAATGACTTGAGGAATTGGAAACAACCATGAAAACCAGCCGCAGTCTCCTCGTATTTTTTATCGTTTTTGCCGCGTTCCAAGCCGCCTTTACACAGGGGAGTTCATCCCCGGCTGTGGTCTTGACCGCCGATGGACCCATCATGCCGCCGATGCTGGAATACATCCGGCGAGGAATCGAAACGGCGGAACAACGGGATGCCGAAGTACTCGTTATCCAGCTTAACACGCCGGGCGGGAGCATCGAAACCATGCTGGAGATCATTGCCGCGATCCGCGACAGTGACGTGCCTGTGGTGGTGTACGTCTCGCCGCGTAATGCCATTGCCGGGAGCGCGGGCGCGATGATCACAATGGCGGGTCACGCCTCCGCGATGGCGCCGGAGACTTCCATCGGCGCATCCAGCCCGATCTCCAGTTCGGGCGAAAACCTTAACAGCACAGCCGATGCAAAGGCGAAGGAGATCGTCAAAGCTTCGATCCGTCCGTTCGTGACTCCACGCGGCGAAGAAGCGTTGGAACTTGCCGAAGCCATGGTGGATGAAGCCAAAGCCGCCACCGCCGACGAGGCATTGGATACCGGGTTGATTGATTTTGTTGCGGATGACCTCGAAGACCTTTTGCAATTGTTGGATGGGTTTACGGTGGAGATGAAAGACGGTCCGCGCACGCTTCAGACGGAGGGGATCGTCGTCCTGCCGCTCAATATCAGTTTCATCGAACAACTGTTACTGATGCTCACCGACCCGAACATCGCCTTTCCTTTGCTTGCCATCGGTGTTCAGGCTGTCC
>DAOTXI010000141.1:0-2358 GCA_034435475.1 Anaerolineales bacterium | reverse complement strand
GAGTTGCAAAAAGAGGAACTGGTCTACGGCTCAGACTGGGGTCCAGCGCACGTGAACATCGGCGGCATCCCATCCTATGACGGATACTTTCGCAAACAATGGCTCATGCCGCGTGACGAGTATTTCAAACTGCACAACCTCGACCCCAAGCGCAAGTTGATCTCGTACGCCAGTAGTTTCGTCCACTTTGCGCCGAACTTTCCGAATATCGAAGCGTTGGCGAAATTGATTTCATCGGATGCCTTGGCAGAACCTTCGCAGTTGTTGATCCGTTTGCACCCAAGTCACTTTCAAGACAAGCCGAAAATTTTTGCCGAAGAGCGTCAACGCGTGTTCGATTTGGAAAAGAAATACCCGCATGTGCATGTGGTTCAGCCTGTAGCGCTGGGCGGCTCGCTTGGCTACTACGGCGGCGAAGACATGGACGAGAAATCATCCATGATGGCGTATTCGGACGTGCTGGTGACGGTTTATTCGACCATGCTGGTGGAAACCGCCGTCCACGATACGCCGATGATCGCGGCGACTATTGACGTCCCCGGCGGGTGGAACAAGCCGAACAAATTCTCACTGTCATTGAAGGAGATCGGCGACTGGCCCACGCATAAGCGCTTCCGCGAGGCGAAGGCTGGCAGAGTCGCTTCGGATGAAAAACAACTGCTCGAGGCGCTGAACATGTACCTGCAAGACCGGGGCGTCGACTCCGTTGAGAGAAGAAAATTCGTCGAAGACGAGATCACATTCACCGATGCGTCATCCGGCAAAAGAACGGCAGAGTTTATTTTGAAGGTATTGAATTTATAGGTCGGGGTATCCCCGGCAATGGTGACCGAAAAGGGATGATGATCCTTGCCGGGCGCACACTCAATACCGATATCAGTTCCTTCGGCATTTGCATTTGCGAAGCGGAGACGAATCGGCGGCGAAACATATCATGGAGTTTGACCCAGCCGTGATCGAGGGGGATGCAGGCGGAGTTTTTCCGTATCGAATTGCGTTGATGAAAGGACAAAACTAGAAAACCGCTTCCCGTCGCGCCATAGTGATGTTGGAGGAAAACATGTCTCTGAAAAATCAATTACGCGGCGACCCGCTCCCGTGGTTGTTGGAGGCGGATGAACCCGGTCCGCGCTATCTCGCGCTGCGGGTTTTGAAGGCAACCAGTTAATCACTCACCTTACGCGCGGCTGCGCTTTTCTTACGTTTTGACCGCTGATGGCAGACCGCAGTCTGCCGTCGGCGGTCAAGTTTTGGGAATTTTGCGTAAGTCCTGTTATTCTAATATTCGACAATCCGTTTCAAAGACTTCGCGTTCTTAACCCAGCCTTTGACGTTGCTCAGTCCGGGCATTTGATTGACCTTGTTGAGTTTCAAATTGGCTTTGGTCATTGCCTCAAGCAAGGCTTCGGGTTTGCGGTTGGCAAGCTCCACAGCAGTATCCACCCCGGCAGCTTCGAGCAGGTCCGAGTATTGCGTTCCGATTCCTTTCACGCGGAACAGGTCGGCGCGATTGACCCATTCAAGGATCGTTTTGGCGTCGAAGCCGGTGGCTTGGGCCAGTTCCTGGCGTCCCTTGCGGGTGGCGCCCTTTTTCAAGAGTCCATTCGTTCCGCGAACGCCTGCCTTTTGAAGTTTGGCGGCTCTGACCGGACCGATACCTTCGATTTCGATTAGTGTTGGCATGATATTTTCTCCTTCACTATAGAGTATAGCATCTTGCCCATGAATATCAATATCGCTCACGAATTTGTTATACTCCTTGCAAAGGAAGGCTGTTTGCAAAACTGGGCTGCCGTGAAATTGAGTGCTACGGGGAAAATGGAGTTTATGTGTGTTTGCCCTACCGATGAAAATAAACCAATCCCATCAGATATAATCAAGCATCGGAATCGAATCCATGGACCTGCCCCTCAACAAAATCCTGCAAGGCGACTGCGTCGAGAGTCTGAAGGCGCTTCCCGAAAAGTCCGTTGACCTGATCTTTGCCGACCCTCCCTATAATTTACAACTTCAAAACGACCTGCACCGCCCGGACATGTCCAAAGTGGATGCGGTGGACGACCAATGGGACCAGTTCGATTCCTTCGAAGCCTACGATGAATTTACGCGCGCCTGGCTTTCCGCCTGCAAACGGGTTCTGAAGCCGACCGGGACGATCTGGGTCATCGGTTCGTATCACAACATCTTCCGCGTTGGGACAATTATGCAGGACATGGGCTTTTGGGTCCTGAACGATGTGGTCTGGGTGAAGACCAACCCGATGCCGAACTTCCGCGGGGTGAGGTTCACCAACGCGCATGAGACGATGATCTGGGCAAGCACGGGCAGGGGCGCAAAGTACACTTTTAACCACCATGC
>DAOTXI010000140.1:0-4015 GCA_034435475.1 Anaerolineales bacterium | reverse complement strand
TTCATGATGGCGGTGGAAGACGTGTTCTCGATCAAGGGACGCGGAACGGTTGTGACCGGACGCGTGGACCGCGGCGTTGCCAAGAAGGGCGACCCGATCGAGATCGTGGGCTTGCGCGAGACGAAGAGCAGTGTCATCACCGGCACGGAAATGTTCCACAAGGAACTGGACGAAGTGGTGGCGGGCGACAACGCGGGCATTCTGTTGCGCGGTATCGAGCGCACGGATGTGGAGCGCGGACAGGTGCTGGTGAAACCGGGATCGGTGACGCCGCACAAGAAGTTCCTGGCGGAAGTGTACGTGCTGAAGAAGGAAGAAGGCGGGCGCCACAAGGCGTTCTTCAGCGGATACCGCCCGCAGTTCTACATCCGCACGATGGATGTGACGGGTGACATCACCCTTCCCGAAGGTGTTGAGATGGTGATGCCGGGTGACAATGTGAACCTGACGGTGGAGTTGATCGTGCCGGTCGCTCTGGAGCAGGGTTCGAAGTTCGCCATCCGTGAAGGCGGTCTGACCGTCGGCGCGGGCGTCGTTACCAAGATCATTGCGTAAGCAAGTGAAAGCAAGGTAGTAAAATGGCTTCAAAAAAGAAAGATATTCGCCCGGTAATCACGCTGCAATGCAATGATTGCAAGGAGCGAAATTACACCACCGAGAAGAATCGCCGCAACGATCCGAATCGGATGGAGTTCAAGAAGTACTGCGCGCGTTGCAAGAAGCACACGGTACACCGCGAAACGAAGTAGTAAAACGGTGTCAAGTGCGCGGCGTGTCACGTGTCAGGCTTTCCTGGTACGTGACACGCAAACACCTGACACTTTCTAGGCCAGTGGCTCAATTGGCAGAGCTCTCGTCTCCAAAACGAGCGGTTGTGGGTTCAAGTCCTACCTGGCCTGCCTAAGGCAACGCCGCGCCCAGCGGCGTTTTAGCCGTAAAAACCTGAAGGAGCAAACCCTTGGCTGAGAAGGCAAAGAAAGTCAAGAAACAGGAAAACGCCATCCAGCGTTACTTCCGCGAAACAACGGGCGAACTGCGTAAAGTCAGCTGGCCCACCTGGCCCGAGGCGCGCCGCCTGACGGGGCTGGTTTTGCTTGTGATGTTGGTCGTTGGGCTTTTCCTTGCCGGTGTGGATTTCCTCGCCGGTGAATTGTTGGACGTGATCCTCGCGATCTAGTTTGGAAGATTGATATGGATTTTCCGGAACCGAAAGAACAATTTGAACACGAACCGATGGAGGAGGCTCCCGTTGAGGAGACTGCTTCAGCGGACGCTTCCGATTCGGGTCCGGAACTTGAGACTGGTCCCGCGCCCGAAGCGAAGCTTCCCTCGAACCTTCCTCCCGTAGAAACCACCGTCGAAGAACCCGCCTGGTATGTGATCCATTGTTATTCTGGTTATGAGAACAAAGTGCGTCATAACCTCGAGCAGCGTATCGAGACGATGGGTATGAAAGACCGCATCTTCGACGTGTTCATCCCCATGCAGGAAGAGATCGAAGTCAAGGATGGGAAGCGCCGTACGGTCGAACGCCACATCTTTCCCGGCTACGTGCTGGTGAACATGGCGCTGACCGAAGAATCCTGGTACGTGGTGCGCAACACCCCCGGCGTGACCGGCTTCGTTGGGATGGGGAACAGCCCCACTCCGCTCCGTCCCGAGGAAGTTGCCCAGATCGTCAAGCGGACGGAAGCCGATTCGCCCACAGTCAAGGTTTCGTTCAAACCGGGCGAGCGTGTCCGCATTATTGATGGACCATTTAACGACTTCCGCGGCATGGTCGCCGAGATTGACATGGAACGCAGCAAGGTGCGCGTGATGGTCAGTTTCTTTGGGCGTGAAACGCCGGTGGAACTGGACTTTTTGCAGGTAGAAAAATCGTAATACCAGTAAACAGTTGTCAGCTAACAGTCATAAGTTCCACTGATTGCTGATCACTGATTAGTGGGAGTGGCAAAAAACGCCACGCTAAAACCACAGGAGTAAAAGAAATGGCAAAGAAACTAAAAGCAATCGTACGTCTCCAGCTCGAGGCTGGAAAGGCAAACCCGGCGCCGCCGGTGGGTCCCGCATTGGCGAGCCATGGCATTAACATCATGGCCTTCTGCAAGGAATACAATGCGCGTACCTCCAACCGCCCGGGTGAAATTCTCCCCGCTGAGATCACAATCTATACCGATGGTTCTTTCACTTTCGTGCTTCGGACGTCGCCCGCGGCTGTGCTTTTGCGAAAAGCCGCCAAGGTCGAAAAAGGTTCCGGTACGCCGAACAAGGACAAGGTCGGCAAGGTGACCCGCGCCCAGGTCAAGGAAATCGCCGAGTTGAAGATGAAAGACCTCAACGCGATCAGCCTAGAAGGCGCAATGTTGCAGATCGAAGGCACCGCCCGCTCGATGGGCATCACGGTGGTTGACTAATTATTTGTGGGAGGGTTGTTTAGTCGCGTAGTCGCTTAGTCCAGTGGTCTAGACCATGAGACTATCCGACAAACAGACTACGCTGCCCGATTGAACCACGGAGGATAAAATGGCAAAACACGGAAAAAAATACACGGCGGCCCTCGCCAAAGTTGATATTGAAAAAATCTATCCCGCGAAGGAAGCGGTGGCTCTTGCGAAAGAGACCAGCATCACCAAGTTCGATTCCACCATCGAAGTTCACATGCGCACCACGCTTGACTCACGCCAGTCTGACCAGCAGTTGCGCGACGTGGTCGTGCTTCCTCACGGTTTGGGCAAGACTGTCCGCGTGTTGGTTTTCGCCCAGGGTGAAGGCGCTTCGGCGGCTCGTTCCGGCGGCGCGGATTTCGTAGCGGATGATGATGAATCCCTGAAAAAGATCGAAGGCGGCATGTTGGATTTCGATGTAGCCATCGCCACCCCCGACGCAATGGGCAAGGTTGGTCGCCTCGGACGTGTGCTCGGTCCGCGCGGATTGATGCCCAACCCCAAGGCGGGCACCGTAGTCCCTGCGCAGGATTTGGAACGCGCCATCAAGGAAGCGAAAGCCGGGCGTGTGGAATACCGCCTCGACAAGAGCAACAACATCCACGTTTCCATCGGTAAGGCTTCTTTTGATGCCGAGAAACTGTATGAGAACTACGTAGCCCTGATGGATGCGATCAATAAGTCCCGTCCGTCCGGCGCGAAAGGCAATTTTGTGAAGCGCATTACCATTGCTTCCACCATGGGCCCCGGCATCAAGGTCGAGCCCCACGAACATATTGATGGAGAAGGATAAACAAGTTATCCTATAATTCCTAACACCACTTCGCCAGTGAAGGCGGGTGTTTCTGAACAGGTCGTGCGGAGTTCGTGACCGAAACAGAGACTTAATACCCTGCTCAGGTGAGGACCCAGTAGCATATTTCAGCGCCTCCGCGCTGTCCCGCAAGGGAGTGTGAAAAAGTCTTTGCCTGCGAGAGTGGCAAAGACTTTTTTTCGAAAGGAGGTGAATACCCTTTGGCAATTTCAAAGCAACGCAAGGAAGAGGTGCTTGCCCAGTATAACGACTGGGTCAAGCGCAGCCAGGCGGTCATTCTTGTGGAGTACACCGGCGCGAATATGAAGTCGCTCGATGGTCTCCGCGCGAAGATCCGCGAATCTGGCGGCGAATTCCATGTGGTCAAGAATACGCTGGTCCGCCGTGTCTTCGCGGATAACAATATGGAAGTCCCCGGCGATTTGCTGGTCAAGTCCACGGCTGTTTCATTTGCATTCAACGACCCGGCTTCCACCGCAAAAGCCCTGACCGACGGCACAAAAGGCAACGAGTTCGTCAAGGTCAAAGGCGGTTTCATGGCTGGCAAGGCGATGACCGCCGTCCAGGTCAAGGCTTTATCTGACCTGCCGCCGCTGCCCGTTATGCGCGCAACCCTGCTCGGCGTTTTGCAAGCCCCGGCGGGCAAACTCGTTCGCACGCTCGCAGAACCCGCCCGTGGTTTGGCTGCCGTCATCAAGGCGCGTTCCGAATCTCAGGCTTCTGCCTAATATCGTCGCGGGCAGAACGCCCGTAT
>DAOTXI010000139.1:0-3069 GCA_034435475.1 Anaerolineales bacterium | reverse complement strand
ATAAAAAGCAGCGCCAACTTAAGTCGGCGCTACTCCAAACGATTCAATTGCGACCTTCGTCTTATCATTCGGGTCGTATTTCACCATCACGGACGCATTCGGCACAAGCATCGCAACCTGAAAACGCCCGACGATCTGGGTGACTTCCGCCTCGAAAGGCTCACCGTACGTTGGCATCACACGCAAACGGATGCGCGCCTGCGGGTTATCGTTCATAGTCACGCCGGTATCCTGCACCGAAAGGATCACCGCCGGGGCAGAAACGCCCGCCTTGAGCACATTGCTGTTTCCAGCCATGCTCTTGAAGGTACTGCCAAAGGCTTTGTAAATCGCAAAACCAGTCCCGCCGAGGATGACAGCCGTGAGCAAACATGAACAGGCGATGGTAATGATTGTGATAAGAATTGTCGCGCCGCCTAAAATTTCCATTTGTAATCTCCGGTAAAAATAGAATTGAACACAGCCATTGTAACAATCGAAATTAAAAACCCATCTCCCCCGTTTGGGGGAAGGCTCAAGTGGATGAACCTGAGACATGTCTGATCTTGTTGACGTTGCAAGACTTTTTCTCAAACTCGGCTTCACCGCCTTTGGCGGTCCGGCGGCTCACATCGGCATCATGCATGATGAAGTCGTCAAACGCCGCAAATGGCTGACCGACGAAGAATTTCTCGACCTGCTCGGGGCGACGAACCTCATCCCCGGTCCCAACTCGACCGAGATGGCAATCCACATCGGCTACCGTAGAGCCGGTTGGCTGGGGCTGATTGCCGGCGGTCTTTGTTTCGTCCTGCCCGCCACGTTGATCGTGCTTGGGCTGTCCCGGCTTTACGTCCAATACGGAACCACGCCGCAAGCCGAATGGCTGATGTATGGTATCAAGCCTGTCGTTATTGCCATCATCGCCCAAGCCTTGTGGACTCTTGGAGGCAAAGCCCTCAAAAACAAATGGCTTGCCCTCATCGGCGCGTCCACGTTCGCGCTTTACTTTTTGGGCATCAACGAAATCACTCTCCTCTTTGCAGGCGGACTGGTCTTCCTGCTATTTTCAAATCTTCGACGATTGCAAAAAATTCAACCCGCTGTTCTTCTTCCAGTCGGCGGCGCGGTATTGATGCAATCCATCCCATTCAGTCTTTCCACTCTGTTTCTCACGTTTTTGAAAATCGGCTCCGTCCTTTACGGCAGCGGGTACGTCCTGCTCGCCTTCCTCCGCAACGACTTTGTCCTGCGCCTCGGCTGGCTGACCGACCAGCAGCTCATCGACGCCGTCGCCATTGGGCAGGTCACGCCGGGTCCGCTGTTTACTGCCGCAACCTTCATTGGCTACATCCTCGGCGGCACAAGCGGAGCTCTGCTTGCCACGCTCGGAATTTTTCTACCTTCGTTCTTCTTTGTAGCGATATCCAACCCGTTGATTCCCAAAATTCGGAATTCACCCTGGGCAGGCAGTCTGCTAGACGGAGTGAACGCCTCATCTCTTGGACTGATGGCGGCGGTGACATTCCAATTATCCTCTTCCTCGCTGACAGATCTTCCGACCGCCCTCATTGCAGTCGTTTCTTTGATTCTGCTTTTGCGCTACAAAATCAACTCCACCTGGCTCATTGCAGGCGGAGCGTTGATTGGGTTTGTTATCTCGTTGGTTTCGTAAGGGCGACCCTTTCTTGATAAATTAGCTCAAGGATGGACCCTGACGGGTCGCCCCTACGCATGGCATTTTCGGTAAAATCAAGCCCATGCCCATTTCCCCCACCTATTCAAAACCCATCATCATCCCCGCCTCCGCCATTGACGAGAACGGACACGTCAACAACGTGGTCTACGTGCAATGGATGCAGGACATCGCTGTCGAGCATTACGCCTCACTTGGCGGGGTCACTGCGCAGGGACCGGACTCCACCTGGGTCGTCCGCCAGCACAGCATCGAATATCTTCAGCCCGCTTTCGAGGGTGAAGAGATCGAAATCCGCACCTGGGTGGAGAATATCCGCAAAGTGCGTTCATTGCGCAAGTATGAATTTGTGCGGAAAAGCGACGGAAGAATTTTAGTAAAGGGTGAAACGGATTGGGTCTTCGTGGATACGAAAACGGGAAGCCCGAAGGCGATACCGGGAGAGGTGGGGAAGGTCTTTGGTAATTGGTAATTCGAGATTCAATCTCCAATTACCAATCTCTCAACCACCTTGCCCAACTTCTTCTGCGACTCGTGCCAGGTGAATTTCTCGCGCACATGCTTCGCCGCAGACTCTGCCAGCCGCTTCGATAATTCCATATCTTTCAATAATTGAACTGTCTGCCGCGCCAGGTCTTCGGGGTCATTCGGCGAGAAGAGCAGACCATCCACATCCTCGCGGACGAGTTCGCGGACGATGGGCATGTTCGATGCCAGCAGGGGACGTCCCGCCGCCATGTATTCGAGGATTTTGATCGGACATGCGCCCTGGGTTACATTGCGGTCATTCAATGCAAGCGGGGCGACGCAAATATCGGCATTTGCGATCAACTCAGGGATTTCATGATGCGGCACCGCAGGCTGGACGATGACATTTTCTTCCAAGCCAAGTTTGCGGATTTGCTTTGCAAGCATCTTTCTCTGGCGGGAACGTCCGCGCCCAACGATGTGGAGTTTGACAGGCTGGCTTTCGAGAATCTTCGGCAGGGCTTTGATGACAATATCCAAGCCTTGCCAATCGGCTAATGTGCCAATGTAAAGCAAAACCGGTTCGCGTCCGTCGCGGGGAGGCAACGGTGTGGGGGAAAAGTCCGAGGGGCTGACTCCGTTCGGGATGACAGTCACCCGCTTCGAGCGGAGTCCGAGCGAGGCGATGTAGTCGCGAGTCACGTTCGATGGGCAGATAATCGCATCCGCGAGGTGCAGAGTCGCAATCTCCTGTTCCTTGATCTTGGCAAGCAGACCCGCATCCATGCCGGGGTAGTGATATTTGAGTTCGATGGAGGGAAGTCCATTTACTTCAAATAAAGTTTTGTAACCGAACTTCTTTTTGTTCTGCGTGATGTGAAACCCGTCCCAGATATTGCGGAAGTGGACGACGTCGTAACCGGGAT
>DAOTXI010000138.1:0-1563 GCA_034435475.1 Anaerolineales bacterium | reverse complement strand
GGTCAAGGCAGAGGCGGGTCAGTTTTGCCGTAAAGGACGGCATATCGTTCGATGCCAGAAAACCGGTCACCCCATCTTCCACTGTATCCCCCACGCCGACGGATTCCATGCCTATAATGGGCAGCCCCGCTCCCATGGCTTCGATCACCGAGAGCGGATGCACCTCGGTCACAGACGCCGTTGCGAA
Source organism: Anaerolineales bacterium (assembly GCA_034435475.1). Classification (GTDB taxonomy): domain Bacteria; phylum Chloroflexota; class Anaerolineae; order Anaerolineales; family Villigracilaceae; genus Villigracilis. The sequence continues at coordinate 1,376 of DAOTXI010000138.1, read as the reverse complement.
GATGTCGCACATGGCGAGGTAGGCGGGGAGGCGGTCATAAGGAACCCTCCCAAGCAGATGAATGCGGTTTGGGAGATTCTTTTTTTCGACATGGGCGCGAATTTCATCTTCAAATTGCTGCACCCCGCCGCCGATGATGAGCAGGTGAATATTTGGGATGGCTTTGGCAACCCCTGAAAACGAATCGATCAGGAAGGGCAGGTTCTTTTCGAGCGCGACCCTTCCGGCGTATACGATCAGGATGTCATCGTGTTTGTAGCCAAAGTCTTCTCGCGACAACGCTGTTGTATTTTGAAAACTAGCCAAATCCACGCCGTTCGGGATGATCTCGATATTCCCCTCCACCTTTAACTCGCGCAGAATTTTCCCCATCCCAGCCGAAGGCGTGATGACAAGGTCCATGGCTTTGCAGAAGGGAGGCATGTACGATTGAAGCATTCCCAGCGTCACCTCGTCCGGCATCATCGGAAGATAGGCTTGGGCGTACAGGTCGTAGCGCGAATGGTTGGTGAATACGATGGGGATGTTTGCCGGGCGGCAATAACGCAGGGCGAGGCGCCCGCTCAGGAAGGGATGATGGACATGCACGATGTCCATCGTTTGCAGGAGTCTTTTTGCCTGCCGGGAATACCTTAAAGAAAGAAAGAATCCCGAATCTGCCAGCGGCAAGCCGGGGCTGCGGATGACATTTTTTTCCTCGTCTTTGTAATCCAGATCGCCAAAGGTGAAGACAAAAACCTCATGCCCGGCTTTTTCGAGGAACTGTTTATTGACCTCGACATAGTTCGTAATGCCGCTGATATACGGTTTGTAACTGTCTACCATCATTCCGATTTTCATACGATGATGCTACGTCATGCGCGGATGAATGTCAAGGTAAAATAGTCCCCATGCCGGAAACCATCGGACAACGATTGAAACGCGAACTCGAGGCGCGCTATATCCCGCTCGAAAAGGCGGCGGAGGAGACGCGCATCCGCCGCGTATTTTTGCAGGCGCTCGAAGCGGACGATTTTTCGGTCATGCCGTCTGCGGCGCAGGGACGCGGTTTTTTGCGCAACTATGCCGAGTATCTCGACCTCGACATTGACGAATTGGTCGCCGAGATTCAGCGCAACCCCATCCCGCCTGCCGAAGTGAGCGGACCTCTGCCGCAGGTGAATCTGTCGGAGACGGAAATTCCACCGTTGACGGATTCGGGGGATGAAAAACCCGCGGCTCGATTCTTAAGCCGATTTTTGAATCGCAAACCCAAAGCGGATTCTGCGCCGAAAGCGACTCAAGAGCCGGCTGCTGAGTCGCAGGGTCAACCACCGGCGGGGGTGGAGGTTGATGGGGCGGACCAGCCCGAGGTCCGGGAAGAGGCGGAGCAAGGC
>DAOTXI010000137.1:0-3593 GCA_034435475.1 Anaerolineales bacterium | reverse complement strand
GACATGCTCAACGTCCGCTCGCAGAAAGCGATCGAGCGCATCGGCGCGGTGAAAGAGGGCGTGCTGCGCAATCACATGATCCTGCCAGATGGGAGAATCCGAGATTCTGTTTTCTATTCGATTTTGGATTCTGAGTGGGTGGGGGTGAAGAAAAAGTTGGAAGCGATGCTTGTGGTGACGAATTAAATCGTCACCACATATGGTTGTGGAAGTCCGCTTTAGCGGGGTTTGTAGGAATAGCTCGGGGGTTCATCCCCGCGCGGGGGTGCGGCGTGGAAAAATTTTGATGGACAGAATCAATCTCCGGCGGGGAATGAGGCGCGGTTGCGGCGTTGAGTCAACTGGTTGAGCAGGATCAAGCCGAGGACGCTGGTCAGCCCGATGAGCAGACCTCCGATCCAGATGGATTTGGGTGAGATGTTATCGTTCAACCATCCGCCGATGAGCGGGGCGACCGTGCGGGACACGCCCCAGCCAAACCAATACAACGACATGTAACGCCCGCGCATATCTTCGGGCGAGATGTCGGCGACGTACTTGCTGGCGGTGGGGACGACGATCAGTTCGCCGAGGGTCAGGATGACCATGCTCAGCCAGAAACCCCAAAAGCCCGTGCCCAACGCGACACTGCCCGTGCCGATGGCATAGATGAACATGCCGGTTGCAATGACGGGCAGCGTTTTGTACCTGCGGCTTATGTTTGTAACGGCATATTGGATGAAGACGCACATCGCGGCGTTGGTGGTGGGAATCCAGCCGTAGAGCGACTCGGGAATGTTGAAGTTGGATTTGGCGTAAACGGGCATGAGGATCCACAGGATGGATGGGGCGGTCAGCCCGATGGCGACCAGGGCGACGAATGCCATGTAGGCTTTATCTTTGAAGACGCGCAGATAGCCTTCATCGATGGGACGCGGACGAGCGCTGATGGACGCGGAAAGGTCTTTTTTTGTTTTTTGGATTTCGGAACCGGCTTTTCTGAATCCATGCGACTCCGCGATTAATGATTTTTTAGCGAGGGTTTCTCTTGCAAATAGAATCCAGATGACGCTGTAGGCGATGAACCCGATGGCGGCGCCGTAAAAGGCGAGGGAGTAGGACGTGGAGGCAAGGAAACCGCCAACAGCGGGACCGATTCCGAAGGCGGCGTTGTTGGCGATGCGGTTGATGGAGTAGGCGTCTGTGCGTTGTTCGGACGGGATCATATCGGCGAGCATGGCGTCCGCGCCGACTTGATAGAGCGGGTTGGACAAGCCGATGAACGCCATCAGGATTGCGAAATGGGTGTAGGTTTCGGCTTGCACCATGAAAATGTACGCGACCCCGATCATGGCGAGACTGGCGACCATGACGGCTTTGCGCCCGATCCTATCCGCGAGAGAGCCTGCCAGGAAGGAAGCGAACAAACCAACCCCCGCGTTGATGGAGATCAGCGACGCGACCGCGCTGAGTGGCAGACCGAGTTTTCCGCCCGCGTAAATGAGCATGAAGGGCCAGACCATGCTCCCGCCCGCAGTCGAGATGACGATGCCGAGGATCATCAGCCAGTATTGGCGGGGGTAGCGGGAGTAGAGGGAGCGCATGGGAGGGAAAGTTTAGCATGAAAGAGGAGAGAAGTAAGAAATGGCGAGAGCGGAGGAAGAAGGATTTATTCGCTGGTGATTTTTCCATGCAGGGCCTCACCCGCGTCAGACCTTCAGAAATTTTGCCCATCCTTCCATATTCTTCCCCTGAGAAAATTATGAGGTAGGGGATCTGCCAGATAATTCTTTGTAAATGTAAAGGCGTTTCCTGCCGGTGCGCTTGGCTTCATAAAGCGCCTGGTCTGCAAGGTCGAGCAATTCATCCAGGTTGTATTGTTGGGTTTGGGAAAGTTCTGCGATTCCCATGCTGGCTGTGATTGGGATGTTCCCTTTTTTGGTATTGACGGTCTGATCTGCCAGTTTTTCGAGAAGACGTTCCCCGATTTGCCGCCCATCATCAAGGGCGCTTCCTGGAAGCAGGACCACGAACTCATCGCCTCCGTACCTGCCGATCAACTCGCCCTGACGCAGGCTTTCCCGAATCGTCCGTGTAGCAATAATCAATGCCTGGTCTCCAATTGCATGGCCATATGTGTCGTTGATTTGTTTGAGATGATCGAGGTCAATCAGGATGGCAGTCAATGGCTGGCTTGTTTTGACCCCCCGGGTTATTTCCTGTTCCCCCAGATTGAAGAACTCACGGCGGTTGAGCACTCCAGTCAAAGAATCGAGTCCCGCCAGTTTTGCCAGAGATTCCTGCGCGAACTTGCGTTCTTCGATCTCGCGTTTCAACTCGATGTTCTTCAATTGTTGAAGATATGCATCCTTTCGCGCGGATTCGACCTGGTGGCTTACCTGAAGCCCCATGAGACGCCTCGTAGTGTCCTCATTGAAGACGGTCTCTTTAACTTCATGAAAGAGTTTATGGTGCTTGAGGGCGATTTCGAATTCTTTTTTCTCTTCGAAGATTTCAGCAAGCATCTGGTGGCATTGATATTCGCCACGCCTGTCGTTGGATGCCCGACTGAGAGCTAATGCGTTTTGTAGGTAGGTGATCGCCTCTCCCCCTCTGCCCGCCAATTCTTTGTACAATCTGCCAAGATGGTACAGGCATTGGAATTCGTCCTGTCCAAGCCCAAGTTTGCGTGCTCTTGCAAGGGCATTCTGCAAAGCGAGTTCGGCGTTGACAAAGTCTTTGATGCCAATGTAGATCTCACCAAAGGTGGTGTACGCGGTTATTTCCACGGTTTCAAGTTGGTGTTCTTGAGCGATTTCAAGGCTTTCTTTTATGGTCTTCAAGGCGCTACTGCCATCTCCTAGATCGAGATAAGTCAGCGCCAGGTTGTTCAGGGCGATGCACTCGCCGGTGATATGCCCAAGTTCCCGCTGGGCTTGAACCACTTCCAAGCCGATCTTTAGGGCGGATTGCAGGTCATGTGATTCGGCATAGATGACACTAAGGATGTTGAGAAGCCCCGCTTCCCGGACGCGTTCCGAATATTCCTGTGCAAGTTTTAAACCTTGCATCCCATATTCCGCTGCGTTTGCGTAATCTCCGAGACAGCGATATGTCTAACTGATATTTGCGATCACGTGGACCTTGAGCCGGTTCAAACTGGGATCCGGGTTTTGGATCCCATCAAGGTGTTCCAGCGCCTTCATGGATTGGGAGAGCGCCAGGTCATACTTGCCTGTATCGTTGTGCAACGCAGCAAGGGTCCGTAAACTACCCACAACCCCCGCGATATAAAGGTTATCTCCAAAATCCCCGCTCGAAGCCAAATTCAACGCCTCTTCAGCATAGGAAAAACCTTTTTGGGGTTTTTCCATATGGATGATCCAGGCAAGTTCGTTGAGCGTGTCGATCTTTTCCGTCGGATCGGTTAGATTTTGGAGACGGGCTTCCAAAGATTGCGCAGTAGAGTCCATTATATGGCTTCCGACTTGTTCTTGTTTACCCTGATTATATCTTCAACGATGACAAAATAAAACGGACGGAGTAAAAGACTCCGTCCGTAACTTGTAACTTGTAACTTGTAACTTGCAACCTGTAACTTGTAACTCGTACCC
>DAOTXI010000136.1:0-3107 GCA_034435475.1 Anaerolineales bacterium | reverse complement strand
CACCTATCTTTCCTCCGGCATCCTCGGCGGACTCATTATGGGCGTTGGCTTCATCATCGGCGGGTTTTGCCCCACCACCTCACTCGCCTCCGCCTCCACCGGCAAAATTGACGGCATGCTCTTCATGCTCGGCGGCTTTGTCGGCGCGTTGCTCTTTGGAGAGACCGAAAGCCTCTTCGACAACTGGTACACCAACAGCGGCTACTTCGGGCGCGTAACGCTCGATCAGGTCTTCAATCTGCCCATCGGTGTGGTTGTGTTGCTGGTCGTGCTTATGGCGCTCTTCATGTTCTGGGGCGCGGAGCAACTGGAACGCATCCTCGGCAAAAAAGACCTGAGCAAAGAACCCAAACTCCGCATTGCTGGCGCAGGCGCACTATTCGCCGCCGCAGTGGCAGTGGTGTTGATCGGCTCGCCTTCCATCGAAGACAAATACAATGCACTCACATTTACCCGCACTGAAACCATTGAGCAATTGAATGCCGAGCCCATCGTCAACACCATCACCTACACAGCAGATGAAATGCTTGAGAACCGTCTCGTTTTCATCAGCCCGGCAGAAGCTTTCAAAGCTCGCTACAATCAAGCCATGAACCCGATCTATCTCGATGTACGCTCCGAAGCCGATTACAACCTGTATCACATCGAAAGTGCCATCAACGTGCCGCAGAATCGTCTCGCCGAAGTTCTGCCCGTCCTGCTCACCGAACCGCCCACCAACTCAGTCTTCGTTGTGATGAGCAACGACGAGACCGCCGCCATCGAAGCCTGGAAATTCCTTTCCGCCTCCGCTGTGCCAAATGTCTACATCCTCGAAGGCGGAGTCAATAACTGGATCGCTTTCTTCGGTGAAGAGGATAAAACCCTAGCGGCTCAACCCAAGCCAGATGCGGGCGACGACGAGTTGGCTTATACCTTCCCTGTTGCCTTGGGCAGCCAGTACGAGTCCTGCTCGCCCAACCCAGTCGAATATGAAAACCTTGAATTCACCGCCAAGATTATCTTGCAGTTGAAGCGCGACAAATCCGGCGGTGGGTGTGGGTAAAGAGTGATTGGCGAATAACAAACCGAAAATAGATGAGAACAGCCCCGACATGAACGTCGGGGCTGTTCCTACCAAGCCCGCTGCGCAGGGCTATCACTTCAGGGCATATAAGTTACACACAAGTCAATATCTCCAATCCCCATCACCCCATCTCCTCTGCCGCCCGCACTCCTGAAAGATACGCCCCATGCACCGTGCTGGGATATTCACGCGAAGTCGCCTCGCCTGCGAAGAACAACACATCATCCACAGGCTCGGCAAGCGTATCGTAATCGTCGCCGCTTGCATAAGGCGGGATGTGCGAATACGCGCCGAATGAAAACGGGTCCTTGCCCCAACGCGTAATCAAGACGCCTTCCGGTTCGGGAATGTCATCACCGAACATCACGCGCAGAGTTTGCATCGCGCCAGCCGCAATTTCATCGTCGCTCAACTCTTCGAGCGCAAAGCCCTTCTCGCCGCCGTGGAACGCCATCAAGACCGGCTCGCCCGTGAACGGCAGAAAACTCAGCCAATCACACCACTCCCCCAAACGCTCGCCGACATAACTGATCGTCTCCACATCTTCATACCAAAACGCTTCGGGGAATTTCAAATAAACTTTGTTCAAGACTCCCATACCGAGGCGGTCAATGGAAGTTTGTTTCGACTCAGGAAGCGGCGGCTCGAACTTAACCGACGCCTGTTTCAACACCCCAAGCGGAAACGTCGCCACAGCCTTGTCTCCCACATAATTCCCCTGCGACGTTTCAACTTCGACACCGTCGCTCCCATATCGGATAACTTTTACGATCTCTCCAAGCCGGATATCCAACCCTTTTGCAAGCACGTTTGAAATCTGGTTATAACCGCCAGGGAAGATGACTTCTTCACCGCCGAGTTCTTCGTCCTGATCCCACCACCAGAGCGAGAGGTCTTTGGCGTCCGCGCCGTACTCCAACGCCGTCACAATATGGACGTAATAATTCAAGCGGCGCAAATCTTCATCCGAGAGTCCGCGGCTGGCAACGACCTGATCGAACGCTGCTTGCAGGGACATATCTTCTTCCGTGTTGTCCTGCATCTCCGCCACTTCTTCGTAAATATCCTCGAACAAGGCTTCCATCTCCTCCCATTCCCCATCGGGTAATTCAGCGCCATCCGCCGAAAATTCGATGGCGTTCTCACCATCCGTCGGCACAGTTTTTATTCCGAAATCATTCGCCAATTCCGCAATGGGATTCCCGTTCACGCCGTGGATCCAGGACGCGCCCAAATCCAACGGCAGACCCAGCGACGAATCCGTCCACAACCGCCCGCCGATTCGATTCCGCGCTTCGAGCACGATGACGCTCAGCCCTTTATCGGTCAAGATTCGCGCGGCGGCGAGACCGGCAATTCCAGCGCCCAATACAAGCACATCCGCACTGGTGGATAACGGATCGGTCATGATTTTCTCCTCGGTTGGGGCGACAACTCCACAGGACAGGGTAATCGCTGAAGCCGTTCCAATGGATGCAACTTTCAAGAAGTCCCTGCGGTTGAATTTACGATTCATTTTTCGCATTCCTTTTTAACAGCAGACCGTGGACGGTGGTCGGTCGTCCACGGTCAGTTAAGTCAAATTCCTGCTTGCGCCATCTACCTCAACGTCATCCAATTCAAATCGCGCAAACCGGCGGCGAGGTCTTCGCGCAGGTCTTTCTCGGAGATACGCCATTCCCAATTGCCGCCCAATCTACTGGGAAAGTTCATGCGGGCGGAACCGTCACAGCCGAGAACATCCTGCATGGGGGCAATCGCGAATATTGCAACAGATTTCCATACGGCGCGGATCAAATCCCAGGCGAAATCATGACCGTCCACATCGAGGTAGCGCAGGGCAAAATTCCGCTCGTGTTCGGCGGCGGATGCAAACCAGCCCATCGCCGTATCGTTATCGTGCGTGCCGGTGTAGGCGACACAGTTCGGGACGTAATTATGCGGCAGGAAGGGGTTGTCCGGTCCGCTAAATGCGAATTGCAGGACTTTCATTCCGGGCAGGTCGAAGGCTTCGAGTAATTCGATCACATCGGGAGTGATA
>DAOTXI010000135.1:0-7412 GCA_034435475.1 Anaerolineales bacterium | reverse complement strand
CTGCTTCAGCGGGGAGAACATCCATCTCTTTACGCCCAAAATTTTGGCGGTCATTCCAACTGGGGTGCGCGCCCGCATTCACGCCAAAGCGCTTTGCCAGCCGAAGAGTCTCGCGCATGGTGTTTTCATCACCGGCATGAAATCCGCAGGCGATGTTGGCAGAGGTGATGTATGGCATAATGGCTTCGTCATTGCCGATGCCTTCGCCGAGGTCACAGTTGAGGTCGATGTGCATGGTTTCGATTCCTGTAGGTCAGGCTTTTAGCCTGACGCTCTTTGAAATTACGTACATGGCGGGCTACAAGCCCGCCCTACAAATGGTTCTGTATTTTTCCTGCGCTTCTTCCACCGTTACCTCCCGAAAACAGACTCTACTCACGCCTGCTTCGCACTGTGCCAGCAGGGGCAGACTTATGCGTGTGACGCTTGCAATTTTGGGGTAGCCGCCTGTAGTGGGAGCATCCGCCATCATCACAATGGGCTGACTATCGGCGGGGATTTGGATGCTGCCCATGGTCATGCCTTCGGAGATGAGTTCTTGGGTGATGGCTTTTTCAATGGGCTTGCCTTGTAAGCGATACCCCATGCGGTCGAAGGACAGACTGAGGGTGTATTCGCTTTCGTAAAACGTGCGGATGCCTTCCGGTGTGAACCAGCCCGCTTGGGGAGCGGGGATGACATCAAGAATCGGGGTTTGGCTGTAGGGTATGAGCGGCGTATGGTTGCGGGCGGCGAGCTTGAGCAATTCAGTTGTTGGAGTGAAGGAATGGAGAACGTCACCAGCTTTGAGCGCGGAGCCAATTCCGCCGCGCAGGTATGTGGAACGGGAATTCATGATGATGGGTGAATTAAATCCACCAGCGATGGCGATATATGCCCAGTTGCCGCCGCTGGTTTTCTTCACGCGCACCGTCCACCCGGCGCGGACGTAGAAGCTCGTCCAAAGTGGAAAGGTCCAGATATAGTTTTCCACTTCGTAGCCTGCGCCAGTGACAGCGATGACCGTATTGCGTAATGCGTGAAGCGTAATTTCTCCCAAGCCAAGTTCGATGACGGCGGAGTTGGGAGGATTGGTTAATAGAGAATTGGCGGCTTGGTAGGCGTACCAATCCATGGCGCCGGAGGTGGGCACACCGAATTTGTTGAATCCGCGCCTACCGGAGTCTTGGAGGGTGGCGAGACCTGTAATTTCAACGATTTCAAGCATGAGTGGTGAGTAGAAAGTGGAAAGTGGTTAGTTGGTGGGGATGAATTTTACGGTGTCGCCCGGGGAAAATAAAAACGGATTCTTGCTAGTTGGGTCAAAGAGTTTGAGCGGCGTGTGACCAATGATGTGCCAGCCGCCAGGAGAGTCTACGGGGTAGATGCCGGTCTGGGAACCGGCGATGGCGACAGAACCAGCAGGCACACGAGTCCGTGGGGTGGACATGCGGGGCATGGTCAGTTTTTCGTTGAGGATGCCAAGATAGGGAAAGCCGGGTGTGAAGCCCATCATGTAGACGGTGTACTCGCGCTCGCTGTGCAGGCGGATCAACTCAGAGGGAGATAAGGCTAGGGTTGTGGCAACAGACTCAAAGTCCAGACCGGAGGCGTTGCCATAGAGGACAGGAATCTCCAAGCGGCGAGATGGTCTGTGAGTCGACTCATCCAGAAGGGAGATTTTTCCTTCAATGATGTTTTTGATCTGATTATAGGTTGTGGTGAGTGGGTCGTAATGGACGAGGACGGTGCAATAGGCGGGGACGGTTTCGATGACGGCGGGGCTGGTTTGCAGAAGCGCGCTCAGCGCGTGGACGCGTTGATTGAGTGCGGGGTCGATGGCGTCGCCGAGTTGGATGAGGATGGATGAGTCGCCGAGCGGCTTGAGCATGTCAGCGCGTGAAGATGGAGATGGACTCGACGTGATAGGTTTGCGGGAAGAGGTCGAAGGGCGTGACCTGTTGCAGAGTGTAGCCGCCTTTGATGAGTCGCGCCGCATCGCGCGCTAACGTGGATGGGTCGCAGGAGACGTAGGCGATGACTTGCGGATTGATTTGGAGAATCGCGTCGAGGGCGAATTTGTCGATGCCAGCGCGGGGTGGGTCGACGATCATGTGAATGGGGTCTGTCACGCTAAAAGCGTGACCTACAAGGGCGGGGAGGATTTCTTCGGCGTTGCCTTCGTAAAGTTCGACGTTGTCGAATTCGTCGAGGTTGGTGGCGAAGTCTTCGGAGGAGGAGGGCGACGATTCGATGCCGATGACTTTGGCGTATTTGTCGGCGAAGAATTTGCTGAACAAGCCGACGCCGCAGTAGAGATCGAGGAGGGTGGTAGATTGGTAATTGGTAATTGGTAATTGGAGATTGGTAATTAGGTGCTGCACCATTTTTTCTGCCATGGGGGTGTTGACTTGAAAGAAGGATGGTGCGGAGATGTGGAAGTCTTTGCCGAGAACTTGAATGGTGAGAGCGTTGCTTCCGGCGATGACGACGGGGTGGTCTTCGTAGATGTGGACGATGGAGATATCGGCTTCGATCTCGAGTTCGGGAGTCTCTTCGGTTTCGGATTCGAGGATGAGCATGAGGTCATTGTCTGCGCCGGAGCGGAGAGAGACACGCTCGAGGTTCATGCGCGATTCGAATTGCAGGTCATCCCGAAAGGAATCGATGGCGGCTTCGGGCAGGTGACATTCTTCGATGGGAATCGTTTTATTTCCCTGTGCGTTGATAAATCCGACCTTGCCATCATCCGTGAGATGGAATTGGACGTGGTTGCGATAGTTCCACTGGTCAGGTGAGGCGATGGTGGCTAATACGGGTGGATTCTCAATTTTGCCGATGCGTTGAAGTTGGTCGCGCAGAATGTCCGCTTTGGCGAGCAGTTGTTTTTCGTATGGGAAATTTTGGTAGTGACATCCGCCGCATTGGGTGAAGTGCTTGCATTTGGCCTCGATGCGGTCTGGGGAAGGTTTGAGGATTTCGAGGATTTCGCCGCGCGCGAAGTTTTGCTTTTCTTGCGTCAGTTGAATGCGGACTGTCTCGCCGGGCAAGCCGAAAGGAACGAAAACGGCACGACCGTCTTGAAGGCGTCCCATCGCTTCGCCGCCGTAGGTGAGTTTTTCAAGGGTAATTTGGTGTTCGGAGGGATTCATTTTTCAACCATGAGGGACACAAGAGTACAAAAGAAGAGCAAGTAGAGTGATTATACGTCAATAAGAAAGAGGAAAGACCGTTTAGTGATCTTTCCTCTTTCTTTCTTCCCTACTCCCCACTTTCTACTTTCTATTCTTATTTCAAAATGAACGATAGTGCCACCAACACTGCAATAAAGAACCCGGCGAGGATGCCGATGCGCGTCAGGTCCTTTTTGACGAGGCTGTAATCGGGGTTGAACTCAAACTTTTGCGGGGGTTGGTTCGTCACCGATACCGTTGAGATGGGGCGTTTGTTTTTCTTTGCCATTTTTATTTCTCCTATTTTAGTAGGGGCGACCCGTCCAATCTCTTAAAGATTCATTGCATCGGAGAGGGTCGCCCTGTGATGGATATATTACTGCTTGAAAAGGGCGACCCTTCGTTGCGTTACAAGATTGTGTGAGAACCTGGGTGGGTCGCCCCTACGAATTAATTCTGTAATCTTGCAAAGACCACAATGCGCTGATCGTTGATGAGGTAGGGATAACACGAAATCAACGTGACCGTGGGCGAAGCGGTCGGCGACATCACCTCGACAGCGGTCGGCTCGACAAGCACAGTGCGGTCTACGATATAAGTGAATTGCCGCTGTTGCGTATACACGATGACCTGATCGCCCGGGACGAGTCTATCCAGATAGCGGAAGAGTTCGCCGTACACGTCGTTATGTGCCGAAAGGACGAGGTTGCCATCGCGTCCTGGCGGGGGCGAACCGACATATTGCCCAACGCCTTTCTTCAATTGCTCCCAGCCGTCGCCTTGCACCACGGGCGCATCCACATTCAAGGCGGGGATTTGAATCCGAACAGCTTGATCTGGCGCGGAGGTCGGCACGGGGATGTTCGCCAGCGACTGCACCATCGGCAGTAAATGCTCGGGGATTTCCGCTTCGTTCGGTCGCGTGTTTCCCTGCGCATCGGGCGGGGTGTGCCCCGATGGAAGCACAACAGCCATGACCAAAGGCGTCGGCACGGCAGTTTCGGGATTCAACGCCTCAACCACTTCGGTGTTGAGCGTTTGCAATAACCCAACTCCGTTGATGATGACTGCCGCCAGCCCCAACACAGCGAGGACTTCGACCCCAAGCAGGATTCTGTCGAGCAGTCTGCGCTTCGGGTTGACGGGCAGCGGCTCGGGCGCAGGGACGGACGAGTCAGCGGTATCAATCTCGGGCGTGGAAGGAAGCGGGTTCACATCCGCAAGATCGGGCGCGAGCGAAACCACCCGACCCGTGCGGCGGAAATATTCCAACCGATCCTTGCGCGCGCCACGGCGTTTCTCCACCAGCAAACGGCGGAGTTCTTCGACAGATAATTCTTCGGGCGCTTTCCTGCGTGCCATAGCGGGGCGATTATACTGCATGAGTGATTTGTATATGGAGCAAATTGCATTATGCTCCAACCCTACAGAGTGACCAATAATAGTCTGATGGCGCACTGGCAACCTTAGTCGCTTTTTAGCCGCACTTTGATGCCTGAAGTCGTCACTACTGGTCAACTTTTCAAATTTACCTGGAATAGGAAGCGCTAAAAAATTGGAAAAAGATAGGGATTGGAATCTCCAAAATTAAATTTGTCAGAATCGGTCGTTCATAATCCGTTACAATCAGTATACTGATTTCCCCCGAAAGAGGAATATTTGAACCGTAACCTTTTATTCATTGCCGCCGCGCTCCTGTTATGGTGCATTGGCGAAGGGATGTTTTTCAACTTCGTGCCGATCCGTCTCGAAAGCGACTTCCTGTTGAGCAAACAGCAGGTGGGGCTCGCGCTGGGCGCGTTCGGATTCTTCATGGCGATCACCCATCTGCCCGGCGGGCATCTTTCAGACCGCATTGGCAGAAGACCGTTATTGGTCTCCGCCTGGATGGTCGGCATGATTTCTACATTGACGATGGGTCTTGCCAAAGACCTGCCTTTGTATCTTGTGGGTTTGTTCGGCTACGGTCTGACGGCCTTTGTCGCTTCACCCCTCAGCAGTTATGTCACGGCGGCGCGCGGCAAATGGGAGGTGGGAACCGCGCTTTCATTAACTTCCGCAACATTCAATCTCGGCATGGCGCTCGGTCCCGTCACCGGCGGCTGGATCGCAGAGCAGTATGGGATGAGATCAAGTTATCTGGCTGCGTTCAGCGTCTTTGTCTTATCGAACCTGTTTTTATTCTTCATCAGCTCCCAGCCCATTGACCGGCACGACCCTGCCGCCCCGCCGCCCGGGTTGATGAAGAACTCCCGCTTCGTCAATTTTTTATTGATCTACGCCTTCGCGGTCTTTGCCTTGTACCTCGCCCAGCCGCTGACGCCAAACTTTCTCACAGGTGCGCGTGAATTATCCCTGACCGAAACCGGCTGGATCTTCTCTGCGGGCGCGTTCGGCAACTCGGTCATGACCTTCGCTTTCAGCCGCATCAACCCGCGCCGGGGCTTTATCCTCACCCAGGTCCTCGTCATCCTTTTTGCCGCGTTGATCTGGCAGGGAGCGGGTCTGCCCATCTTCATGCTCGGCTACTTCCTGCTCGGCGGATTCCGCGCCTCGAGACCGATGGCAATGGCGCAAGCCCGCGGACTCGTCCATGATTCACAAATGGGGCTTTCCTACGGCGCAATGGAAACGGTCAGTTCGATCATCTTCATCATCGCCCCGCCCATCGCCGGTTTCATCTTCGACCGGGACCCATACTTCATCTATCCCCTCGCCATCGGGCTGATCGTCATATCCATTTTCATCAGTTACTTCTTCACGCCGCGGGTGGCGAAATCCGTGATGCGTGATTCGTAATTTTTCGGTGTGAAACGCAGCTTGTTACTTATATCAGAACTTATGCAGAATGCTTTTTCATCCACTAATCTGCGCGAATTTTCGCTAATCTCTTATGAATTCGCGCAGATTGGCGTAGATTAGCGGACTCACTTGAAGGTTTTGTGTAAGTCCTAATATCTTATCCCTCGTAACTTGTAACCTGTAACCTGTAACTTGACCCCTGAAAGGTTCCCATGCTCCAAATTGTCTCCTTCACCCTCGGTCCTGCCGCCACAAATGCCTATCTTGTTGCCGACCCCGACAGAAAAGAAGTCGCCGTCATTGATCCGTCATGGGATGGTCACATCATCCTTGGCGAAGCCCAGAAGCGCGGATGGCGCATCGGTCACATGTGGTACACCCACGCCCATTTCGATCACATCGGCGGCGCGGCGGCAATTGCCGATGCGCTTAATCCATTGCCGCATGTCGCGCTCCATCCCGATGATCACGTCCTCTGGCGGGCTGGCGGTGGCGGCGCGTTCTTCGGCTTCGATATTGATCCCGGTCCCGAACCGACGATTGATTTCGTCCACGGGATGAAACTTAATCTAGGCTCGAACGAGTTCGAAGTGCGCTTCACGCCTGGGCATACTCGAGGTCATTGCGTGTTGTACGTTCCCAAAGAAAATATCTGCTTCTGCGGCGACCTGATCTTCAACGAAAGCGTCGGGCGCACCGACCTGCCCGGCGGCGATTTCGCCACACTTGAAAAAAGCATCCGCGAACAGATCTACACCATGCCCGATGAAACGATCTTGCTGTCTGGTCACGGTCCGCAGACCACGGTGGGGCATGAGAGAAAATTCAATCCGTTCGTGAGCGAATAATTCGTGAAAGGGACGCAGGTTGACCGATAGTGAATTGAATGATTTGATTGACGAATTGAGGCTGAAGCCAACAGTGATGCGCTTGAATTGATCGTGGACAGTGGACGATAGTCCACGGTCTGCTGTCCACTGTCCATCGTCTTCTATGCACGTATCATCGTCAACAGCGTTTTGAATTTTTGAACTGCTTTGAGCGCGTGCGGTTCGTTTGCAGGCATGACGATGGCATCGCCTGATTTCAATTGATATGGCGTACCCGAAATGGTCACTTCGGCTTCCCCTTCGATGACATGGACCAGCGCGTCAAAGGGGGCGGTATGTTCGCTCAAGCCCTGATCTTTATCGAAGGCGAATAACGTGACATTACCCGCCTCCGCTTTGGTCACCTGGCGGCTGACGACGGAGCCTTCCTGGTAGTTGATTAGTTCGGCAAGATTCAGAATTTGCGATTTGGGGGCGGTGGACATAATTCTCCTGTTGAAATCTCAAAATACAATCACTTTATCGGCTTCCAAAGTCCAGTCAGTCAGCAAATCCATGCTGCCAGGTTGGATGTTTTCCATCAAATATTCCTGCCCGAGACCCCGGGCTTTCTGGCAGGAGCCTCAGG
>DAOTXI010000134.1:0-2153 GCA_034435475.1 Anaerolineales bacterium | reverse complement strand
TGGGTGTTGCTTTGGGGGCTGGGTGTGGGCGCGGTTATTTCCGGCGACTTCTTCGGGTGGAACTTCGGTCTTGGGGCGGGGGGGTTTTGGGGTCTGACCATTGCCACATTCCTGATGGCGATTATGTACCTGTGCATGGTTTACAGCATTGCCGAACTGTCCGCCGCCCTGCCGCACGCGGGCGGGTTCTATTCCTTTACCCGCAACGCCTTCGGTCCCTGGGGCGGGTTTATCGTCGGCATCACAGACCTGATCGAGTATGTCATCACCCCGGCGGTAATCGTGGTCGGCATCGGCGGCTACCTGAACGCGTTGATGCCCGGCGTGCCCCTCTGGGTATGGTGGCTGGTATCCTATGTTATCTTTGTGGGCATCAATATCATCGGCGTCGAGATCACGCTGAAAGTCGGCTTGGTGGTCACGTTAATTTCCATGCTTGTGCTTCTGGTATTCTATGTTGCGGCAGTCGCCTCCGGCGCTTTCCAATGGAGCTTGCTCTTCAACATCCCGGCGGACGCCGGTCAATCAGCCACATGGCTGCCCAAGGGATGGGGCGGCGTGTTTGCGGCGCTGCCGTTCGCAATCTGGTTTTATCTTGCAATCGAGGAATTACCTTTGGCGGCGGAAGAGACCATTGACACGGTTCGTGCCATGCCCAAGGCTTTGATTCTTGGAATTTTCACCCTGCTCGCCTTATCCCTTTTCACCTTGATCCTCAACAGCGGGGTCAACGGCGGGGCTGCGGTTATCGGCGCATCCGGGGCGCCGCTCAACGACGGATTCGTCGCCATCTTCGGCGAAGGCGCAACGACCGTGCTTTTGACTCTCATCGCGTTGACGGGATTGATCGCGTCCTTCCACACGATCATCTATGCGTACGGGCGCGTGCATTTCGCCCTATCCCGCGCGGGATATATTCCGCGTTGGATATCCATCACCAGCGATAAGTATAAGACCCCCCATGTTGGGCTGATCTTGGGCGGCGTGATTGGATTCATCATGGCGGTCATCCTCGACCAGTTTGGCTCTGGAGTTGTGGGTGCGGCGCTCTTGAATATGGCTGTCTTCGGCGCGGTGATTTCTTATACGTTCGTCATGCTTAGCTACGTTAAGTTGAAAAGCGACCGCCCCGATTTGCCTCGCCCTTACGTCAGCCCCCTGGGCGTGCCGGGAGCGTTAATTGGTGCTGCGCTCGCTGTTATCGCCCTGCTGGCATGCTTTTCCAACCCTGACTACAGGCCCGGCGTTTATGGCGTGGCGGTTTTCCTGATTGTTAGCATCGTCTATTTTGCGTTCTACAGCCGCCATCGCCTCGTTGCGCAGGCGCCTGAAGAGGAAGTCGCATTGATGGAATCCGCCCAAAAGGAATTGAAGCACTAACCGGCGTTTTCCCCTGCCAATGGGAACGCTGTCGCGTGTAATTTCACGGCAGCGTTCCCACTATTATTTTTGGCGCTAGTTTGGATGAATGACCGTCACGGGGATATGCGCGTTTTGCACGACCTTTTCCGCCACACTGCCATTCAGCATATGCCGGAGTCCCTTCCAGCCGTGCGTGGACATCGCGATTGCGTCCACGTGAGTTTCGTCAGCCACGGCGAGGATGGTTTCCATCACGGGACCTTCCCGTACCACGCCTTCAGCCTTGATGTGCTTCCGGCTGAGAGCGGCAACTTTGCCGTTGACATACACCTCAGCCTCCTCATCCGCATCCATCTGTTTGTGGATTGATTCCGCATAGGCTTGCGGCGGGTATTTTGGTTCAATATGATCCGGAACGCGCAGGATGACGATTTCCGCGTCGTTTTCTTTGGCGATTTCTTCCGCGTGGGTGAGCGCCGCCTCCGCCAGTGGCGAACCGTCCAAGGGTACGAGTATTTTCTTGTACATGATCCGTCTCCTTTATTTCAAAAACGGCAGTACTCAGTAGATAACGAAAAACTCGTGTAATCCGCGCTTTCCAGCGCAAACCCAGTATTGGACGCTTTGCGCGCAAATTACGCGCTATCGTGAAGTACTGATACTCCTCATCACCATCAGCGTAGCACGCCTTCACGCTGTTTTCAAGTGTCGAACGGCACATTCAAGACTTAATCCGGTTTAGTGGTCTGGCCGAATAAATCTCCCAACCTGCGCTTTACACTCCGGGCGCG
>DAOTXI010000133.1:0-3012 GCA_034435475.1 Anaerolineales bacterium | reverse complement strand
GCTAAGATCAGATGCAAGCCGGTTACGGTCGGCATCCTCGCGCACAGCTCCAATGCGCATCAACTGGTCGATCAGCCCGTCCACATCCATTTCGATAGCAACGATGTAAAGCCGGATCAAATCCATGCGGTCTTTATCGCGCAGGTATCCCACCTTCCCAAAATCCACAAGCCCGATCGCCTCGCCCGGCATGATGAGGTAATTCCCGGCATGAGGGTCGGCGTGGAAGAAACCATCCTCCATCACCTGCTTGACCGTCACACTCGCGCTGTTCATCGCAACTTTATGACGGTCATATCCCGCCGCATCCAAAGCAGGGATGTCGCTAATCTTGATGCCGTGAATCTGCTCCATGACCAGCACGCGCTGGGTACTCAATTCCCAATAAATTTTTGGAATACGCAGAAGGTGTTCCTGTCCGGAGAAACTCTCCCGCAGGCGGTCGGCATTGCGCCCTTCACGCTGATAATCCAACTCGTTCCGCAAGGTAAAGCTGAAATCGTCGGCGATGGACATGAAATCATAAATATCCCCCAGCGAGGTGGTCTGCGCGCTTGCGGCGAGCGACGCCATGATCTCAAGGTCGGTGTCTATCACAGAGGCGATGTTCGGTCGCTGAACCTTGATGACCACCTCCCGCCCATCGGGCAGCACCCCGGCATGGACCTGGGACAAAGAGGCGGACGCCATTGGAGTCGGGGCAATGGATGCGAACAACGCTTCCGGCGGCTTCCCCAGTTCGCGGGTCAACACAGAGCGGATCAACTCCCACGGCTCAGGCGAAACCGAATCGACCAGTTTGCTGAGTTCGGCAATGAATGGAGGCGGGAGCAGGTCTGCGCGGGTCGAGAGAATCTGCCCAAACTTTATGAAGGTCGGACCCAACTCCTCGAGCGCGGTGCGAAAGTGGACGGCAAGCGCATCCTCTGAAGGCGGCTCGATCTTTTGAGGCGCCCGCCACGACGCCCGAAACCAGCGACGGGATTTGGTCTCTGGACGATGAAAAAGGAAACCAAACCCATGCCGGGCAAAAATGGCAACAATCTCGCTATATCGCTGCAGGTGGCGAATGGAACGGGTGGGAGCGAACATTAAACTCTGTTCGTTAGCCTTGTTTTTCCATCAGTTTCTGAATGTCTTCCTTGGTCGCCAGCCCCATGTCATCCATGACCTTCTTCATTTCATCACGGATCAATTTACGCAGGGCATTACGTTCTTCTTCGCCGCGGCTGGCGAGTTGATCGACCCACTGGGTTACTTCGCTCTTTTGAACTTCGCCCTCATGGCTGAGATCGTCAATGATCTTTTGCGCCTTTTCACGGGTCATCGAGAGCAGACCGATCCCGGCAAGCAAACCTTTTTCGAGTAATGTTTTCATTTTGACTCCTTTGAAATCCTGATCGAAGTTTCTGTAATCACTATATCAAATCCGCAATCGAAAAAGTAGTGGAAAAAATCACCGGTTCTTTGTGATAATTCAGACCGGTTTACTTAACTTTGTCACCCGTCATTGGGTAGGCTATAATCGCGGCAATTCAATGCGGAGGGCATAGAGATGACTCAAGTTTATGACTATGTGATCATTGGTTCGGGATTTGGGGGCAGTGTTTCAGCCATGCGACTGACTGAAAAAGGCTATTCGGTTCTTGTGCTCGAACGGGGAAAGCGCTTCGAGGATAAGGATTTTCCAAAAACGAATTGGAACCTGCCAAAATATCTTTGGCTGCCTGCAATGCGCTTTCACGGTATTTTCGAGATGACCTTCATGAATGGCTTGCTGGCATTGCATGGCGCAGGCGTGGGCGGCGGGAGTTTGATGTACGGCAACGTGTTGATCGAACCCGACGAGCGCCTCTTCGCCGCGCCATCCTGGAAACATCTCAACGACTGGAAGACCGAACTCCAGCCGCATTACGCCACGGCAAAAAAAATGCTGGGCGTGGCGCTCAACCCGCGCATCACTCCCGCCGATGAAACCTGCAGGCAGATCGCCGAGTCGCTTGGCTATGGTCAAACATTCGAACCGCTCCCCGTCGGCGTCTTCTTTGGCGAGGAAAATAAGACCGTACCCGATCCCTACTTCGGCGGCGCAGGACCCGCGCGCGCAGGCTGTAACTTCTGTGGCGGATGCATGGTCGGCTGTCGTTACAACGCGAAAAACACGATGATGAAAAATTATCTGTACTTCGCAGAGAAGAATGGCGCGACCGTGATTCCCGAAGTAAAGGTGCGGGATATAAGACCGCTTCAGACTGCGCCGGAATCTGGCGCGCGGTATGAAGTGGCATTCTCCTCCTCGACAGCTTTTTTCGTCAAGCCTGAAAAGAAGGTTCATGCAAGAAATGTCATCGTCTCCGCAGGGACAATCGGCACGCTTGAGTTGCTCTTCCGCTGCCGAGACGCGACCAAATCGCTCCATAACATTTCCCACACATTGGGCGATCGCGTGCGGACAAATAGCGAAAACATCCTCGGCGTGACCGCGCGCAAAAAAGATGTGGACTACTCGAAAGGCATCGCCATCACTTCCATCTTCAGCGCGGATGAAGTGACGCGCGTCGAACCCGTGCGCTATTCAGACGGTCAATCCTTTATCCGCGTGATGACTGCGCCGCTGGTTGATGGCGCAAACAATATGTTCATGCGATTTGCAAAGACTCTCTGGGCGATCATCCGCCATCCCTGGGACTTTTTCTACGCCAAAATCTTCTCGAACTGGGCGCGTTTCACCACCATCCTGCTCGTCATGCAAACCGAGGAGAACCTGACGCGCATCCGACGCGGGCGTAGTTTCTTCACCTTCGGGCGCAAGGGATTGGTGATTCACAATGAGAAGGAACATAGCGCGGATAGTCTATCGCTTGCGAACGATGTCACCCGCGCCTTTGCAGAAAGAGTGGACGGCATTACCGCCGCCGCTTTCACCGACAGCCTGTTCAACTTCCCCACCACCGCGCACCTCATGGGCGGAGTCCCGTTTGGGCGCGACGAATCCGAAGGCGTGATCGATTT